>CANRCM010000004.1 GCA_947629085.1 uncultured Clostridia bacterium | reverse complement strand
TTAATGCCAAAAAGAACAAAACATAGAAAAATGCAAAAAGGTAGAATGAGAGGAAAAGCAACAAGAGGAAATAAAGTTACAGAAGGAGAGTATGGAATTCAAGCTGTAACAGGAGCATTAGTAACAGGTAACCAAATAGAGGCTGCCAGAATTGCTATGACTCGTTATATAAAAAGAGGTGGAAAAGTTTGGATAAAAATCTTTCCAGACAAACCAATAACTGCAAAACCTATTGGAACTCGTATGGGTAAAGGTAAAGGTGCTCCAGAATATTGGGTAGCAGTGGTAAAACCAGGTAGAGTTATGTTTGAAATAGCTGGTGTACCTGAAGAAACTGCAAGAGAAGCCTTAAGACTTGCTATGAATAAACTACCTAATAAAACAAAATTTATAGCAAGAGAAACAGAAAAGGTAGGTGAAAATGATGAAGATAAATAAAATAAGAGAAATGTCTTCACCAGATTTAGAAAAAGAATTAGGTGAACTAAAAACAGAATTATTTAAATTAAAATTTAGTTTAGCTACAAATGGATTAGATAATCCAATGAAAATAAAAGAAGTAAAAAGAGATATAGCTAAGATAAATACAGTATTGACAGAAAGAAAAATAGCTGAGTCAAAGAAAGCATAATAAGAAAGGAGAAATCTAAATGGAAGAAAGAAATCTTCGTAAAGTTATGATTGGAACAGTTTTATCAAACAAAATGGATAAAACAGTTGTTGTAGCTGTTGAAACCAGCGTAAGACACAAAGTTTATGGTAAAACTGTAAAGAGAACATATAAATTAAAAGCGCATGATGAAGAAAATGCTTGCCAAATAGGAGATAAAGTTAAAGTAATGGAAACAAGACCTCTTTCTAAAGATAAAAGATGGAGAGTAGTTGAGATTACAGAAAAAACTGATATAAAATAAGAATTTCGAAAGGAGGAACCATAATGATCCAACAACAAACAAGATTAAAGGTAGCAGATAATACTGGAGCAAAAGAACTTATGTGTATCAGATGTTTAGGTGGTTCTTATAGAAAAACATCTAATATAGGAGATATAATAGTAGCTTCTGTTAAATCAGCAACACCAGGAGGAGTTGTAAAAAAAGGTGATGTAGTAAAAGCTGTTATAGTAAGATCTAAAAAAGGATTAAGAAGACCAGATGGTTCATATATAAAATTTGATGAAAATGCAGCAGTAATAATAAAAGAAGACGGAACTCCAAGAGGAACACGTATCTTTGGACCTGTTGCAAGAGAACTAAGAGAAAAGGACTATATGAAAATATTATCATTAGCCCCAGAAGTTCTTTAAACTTTTAAAGGAAATGTTTTATAAAGCATTTAAATATTAGAGATTAAAGATGCAATAAAACAAAAAAATTGTAATCCTTATAAAAAGAAAAAATAAGAAAAGGAGGCAAACTCTAAATGAAAATAAAAAAAGGAGATAACGTTCAAGTTTTATCAGGAAATGATAAAGGTAAAACAGGAGAAGTTTTAGAAGTTATTCAAAAAGATGACAAAATAATTGTTAAAGGCGTTAACGTTAGAAAAAAACATGTTAAAGCTAAAAAACAAGGAGACGAAAGTGGAATTATAGCAGTAGAGTGTCCTATACCAGCATCAAAAGTTAATGTTGTATGTCAAAAATGTGGAAAAACTACTAAAATTGGATATAAAGTTGAAAAAGAAGAAAAAATTCGTATTTGTAAAAAATGCGGAGCAAAATTGAAATAAGAAAGGAGGATTAAAATAAATGGAAAAACTAAGAGAACAATATGAAAAAGAAGTAATCCCAGCATTAATGAAAAAGTTTGAATATAAATCAGTTATGCAAGTTCCAAAACTTAATAAAATAGTTATAAATATAGGATTAGGAGATTTAAAAGAAAATCCTAAAGCTCTAGAAAATGCAATGAACGATTTAAGTATTATTACAGGTCAAAGACCAGTGGTAACAAAAGCTAGAAAATCAATTGCTGCATTTAAATTAAGAGAAGGAGTAAATATTGGATGTAAAGTAACATTAAGAGCAGATAAAATGTATGATTTTGCTTATAAATTATTTAATGTAGCACTTCCAAGAGTAAGAGATTTTAGAGGAGTATCAGTAAATTCTTTCGATGGTAGAGGAAATTACTCTATGGGTGTTAAAGAACAATTAATATTCCCAGAAATCGAATATGATAAAGTAGATAAATTAAGGGGTATGGATATAATATTTGTAACAACAGCTAAAAAAGATGAGGAAGCTAAAGAGTTGTTATCATTATTAGGAATGCCATTTAAGAATTAATAATTTAGTCAAAGGAAAGGAGATATACTATGGCTAAAAAAGCAATGAAAATAAAACAAGCTAGACCACAGAAATATAAAACAAGAGAATATAATAGATGTAAATTATGTGGTAGACCACATGCATATATTAGAAAATATGGAATATGCCGTGTATGCTTTAGAGAATTAGCACATAAAGGAGAAATTCCGGGTGTTAAGAAAGCTAGCTGGTAATAAAATATAAACTGCAAATAAAAAAAAAGAGAAAAGGAGGTAAGTAATTAATGAACATTACAGATCCAATAGCAGATATGTTAACAAGAATTAGAAATGCAAATAGTTCAAAACATAAAACAGTCGATATTCCATCTTCAAATATGAAATTAGGAATAGCTGACATATTATACAAAGAAGGATATATAAAATCTTTTGAAGAAATAAAGGATGATGATAAACAAGGAATTATAAGAATTACTCTAAAATATGACGAAAATGGAACAAGAGTAATTGATGGTTTAAAAAGAATAAGTAAACCAGGATTAAGAGTGTATGCTTCAAAAGAAGAATTACCAAAAGTTTTAAATGGATTAGGAATAGCTATTATCTCAACATCAAAGGGATTGAAAACAGATAAAGAAGCAAGAGAAATAGGTATTGGAGGAGAAGTATTAGCTTATATTTGGTAATAATGAAAAAAGTGAAACTAATAAAAAGGAGGAAAACCTAGATGTCAAGAATAGGAAATAAGCCTATCACAGTACCAACAGAAGTTCAAGTTAAAATAGATGGACAAAATGTTACTGTAACAGGACCAAAAGGGACTTTAGAAAGAACAATACATAAAAATATTTCTATTAAATTAGAAGATAACAAAATTACAGTTTCTAGAATAAATGATGAACCAGAAAATAGAAGTTTACATGGTTTAACTAGAACTTTAATTAATAATATGATTATTGGTGTAACTTCATCATATAGTAAAGAATTACAAATAAATGGAGTAGGATACAGAGTTGTAAAACAAGGAAATAATTTAAATTTAACATTAGGATATTCACACCCAGTAATATTTGAAGCACCAGCAGGAATTACCTTTGATGTTCCAAATCCTAACACAATTATTGTTAAAGGAATTGATAAAGAATTAGTTGGTCAAACAGCAGCAGTAATTAGAACAAAAAGACCACCTGAAGTATATAGAGGTAAAGGTATTAAATATGCTGATGAAGTTATTAGACGTAAAGAAGGTAAAACAGGTAAATAAAAATAATTAAAAAACTTGTGAAAGGAGTAATAGAACATGGTTAAAAAGACAGATAGAAAAATGGAAAGAGCAAGAAGACATTTAAGAGTTAGAAAAAAAATATCTGGAACAGCTGAAAGACCAAGATTATGCGTATATAGAAGTAATAGTAACTTATATGTACAGATAATTGATGATGTTGCAGGAGTTACATTAGCTCAAGCCTCAACATTAGATAAAGAAGTGAAAACTAAATACGCAAATAAAGTAGCTGCAAAAGAAGTTGGATTATTAATAGCTAAAAAAGCTGTAGCTAAAAAAATAAATACAGTAGTTTTTGATCGCGGTGGATATATATATCATGGAGTAGTTAAAGAGTTAGCAGAAGCTGCAAGAGAAGGCGGATTAAAATTCTAATAGTTGTGAACAAAGATATTGTATAATCTAATATAAAAATAAATTATATACAGTATAAAAGCTTTATATAAAAGCAAACATAAAAAAAGGAGGAAAAAACTAAAACCTATGGAAGAGAAAAAAGAATTAAAAGAAAAAGTTGTTGCTATTAACAGAGTTGCTAAAGTTGTTAAAGGTGGTAGAACTTTTAGATTTAGTGCTGTAGTAGTTGTAGGTGATGAAAATGGTCATGTAGGTGTAGGAAATGGTAAAGCTGCTGAAGTTCCAGATGCTATTAAAAAAGCTATTCAAGAAGCTAAAAAGAATTTAGTTGAAGTACCAATTGTTGAAACAACCGTACCTCACGAATATATCGGAACTTTTGGAAGCGCAAAAGTAATGCTAAAACCAGCTGCAATAGGTACAGGACTTATAGCAGGTGGAAGTGTTAGACCAGTATTAGAACTTGCAGGATATAAAAATATTAGAACAAAAGTTATTGGAACAAACAATCCAAGAAACGTTGTATATGCTACAATTGAGGGATTAAAAGCAATGCAAACAGCAGAATCAGTAGCTAAAAAAAGAGGAAAAAAAGTAGAAGAAATTTTATAATTCATAATTAAGAAGTTAGGGGAAAACTCCCACAAATTATTGAAGGAGGTGCAAAACTTAAATGAAGTTAAACGATTTAAAACCATCTGAAAGAAGAGTAAAAAGAAATAGAGTAGGTCGTGGTATGGCTTCTGGAAACGGAAAAACTTCTGGAAGAGGTCATAAAGGACAAAAGGCTAGAAGTGGCGGAGGAGTAAGACGTGGATTTGAAGGTGGTCAAACACCATTATATAGAAGATTACCAAAAAGAGGATTTACTAATATTCATTCCAAAACATATACAGAAGTAACATTTAAAATGTTAAATAAAGTAAAAAATACAGAAGTAACTGCTGAAAGTTTATTAGAAGAAGGAATTATTGGAAAAATTAATGATGGAATAGTAGTATTAGCAACAGGAAAATTAGATAAAAAAGTAAATGTAAAGGCTAAGAGATTTACAGCAAAAGCAAAAGAACAAATTGAAGCTCTAGGCGGAAAGGCTGAGGTGATTTAATTGTTAAAGACAATAAAAAATGCATTAAAGACACCTGATGTTAGAAAAAGATTATTATATACTTTAGTATTAATAGTAGTATTTAGACTAGGATGCTATATAACTGTACCAGGAGTAAATAGCATTGCTTTAAATGAAGCTATGCAAAATTCATCTGGAATAGCAGGTTTAATTGATATGATTTCGGGAGGAGCGTTTTCAAGATTTTCACTTTTTGCAATGTCAATTAGTCCATATATAACAGCTTCTATTGTTATTCAATTATTAGGAATGATAATACCATCTTTAGAAAAATTGACTAAAGAAGGTGGAGAAGAAGGTAGAAAGAAAATAAATAGATATACAAAAATATTGACAGTAGTATTAGCTTTAGTAGAAGGAATAGGTATCTATTTATCATATAAATCAGCAGGAATATTTGTAAACAATGATCTTATTACTGCAGTATTAATTGTATTTTCATTAGTTGCAGGAACATCAATACTTATGTGGCTAGGAGAACAAATCACTAGTAAAGGAATTGGAAATGGTATTTCGCTTCTAATTTTTATTGGTATTATATCAAGATTACCAAGTGGTATAAGTATGTTATGGCGTTTAATAATTACAGATTCAGGGTTTAGTACAATAGGATTATTAACAGCAATTGGAATTGTGATAGGAGCTATTATTTTAGTATCAGGAGTTGTGTTTGTACAACAAGCAGAAAGAAGAGTTCCTGTTCAATATTCTAAAAAAGTAGTGGGAAGGAAAATGGTAGGAGCACAAAATACACATATACCATTAAAACTTGCTATGGCAGGAGTTATGCCAGTAATTTTTGCTTCATCTTTTATGACATTTCCAGCTATGATAATTCAAATATTTGTATCTAATATAGCAACACAAACTGGATTTTTAGCAGGATTATATAAATTTTCAATTGCTACATCAACATCAAATGTACCAATTGGATATTCAATAGCAAATGCATTAGTATACTTGTTGCTAATAGTAGGATTCACATTTTTCTATACTTATGCTACATTTAACCCAGCAGAAGTATCAAATAATATAAAGAAAAATGGTGGGTTTATACCAGGAATAAGAGCTGGTAAACCAACAACAGAGTATTTATCATCAATAATATCAAAATTAACATGGTTTGGGGGTCTATTTTTAGCAATAATAGCTATCATACCAATGTTATTAAGATTTACAAATTTAAATGTGGCTTTTGGTGGTACATCAATATTAATCGTTGTAGGTGTTGCATTAGAAACAGTTCAACAATTAGAATCTTTCTTAGCAATGAGACATTATAAAGGATTCTTAGAATAAAAATATAAAGCAAAATTTAAGACAAGGAATTTTAAAGATAAAATTAAAAAATATATCTTTAAAAATTGATATTAATTATTAAAATTTCCTTGTCTTTATATTCTTGTTTATAATATATTTTTAATTATTTTTATAATGTTTATTATAAATGTAAATATTATAAAGATTATTAAAAAAATTTAAAACATAAGTAATCTTAATATAAAAAAAGGAGTGTTTTTATGATTATTGTAATGCTGGGAGCACCAGGAACTGGTAAAGGAACTGTAGCAAATCTTTTAAAAGATAAGCTTAAAATACCACAAGTATCAACAGGAGATATTTTTAGAAAACATATTAAAGAAGGAACTAGATTAGGTAAATTAGTAGAAAATTATATATCAAATGGTAATTTAGTACCTGATGAAGTAACAAATGAGATAGTAGAAAGTAGATTGGATGATAAGGATGTAGAAAAAGGGATAATATTAGATGGATATCCAAGAACGGTTAATCAAGCAAAAGAATTAGATAAAATGCTAAAAAAGAGGAACAAAAAGTTAAACTTGGTAGTGAATTTAACAACACCGGAAGAAGAAATTATAGAAAGAGTTGTAAACAGAAGAGTATGTTCAAATCAAGAGTGTAAAACTGTGTATAATTTAGTATTAGATCCACCAGAAAAAGAAGGTATATGTAATAAATGTGGACATGAACTAGTTCAAAGAAAAGATGATAATATAGAAACAGTAAAATCAAGACTGGATAATTATTTTAAACAAACAAGTCCTCTTATAGAATATTATGAGAAACAAGGAAATTTATATTCAACAGTAGTAAGTAAGAGTATAAATAAATTAGGAAAAGACGTAGCAAAAGACATAATAGATTATTTAAATTAAAACAGCGAGGAGTTGATAAAGTTGGTAACTATTAAATCAAAAAGAGAAATTGAATTAATGAAAGAAGCGTGTAAAGTAGTTGCAAAAGTATATGATGAATTAGAAAAGGTAATAAAGCCAGGAATATCAACTTGGGAGTTAGACCAAATAGCAGAAAAAATAATGAGGCAAAACGGAGCAATTCCAGCAGAAAAAGGATATGATATTGGAATAAGAGGAGTACCTCCATATCCTGCAGCTACATGCATATCTGTTAATGATGAAATAATACATGGAATACCTTCGAAAAATAAAATAATAAAAGAAGGAGATATTGTAAGTATAGATACAGTAGCTTTAAAAGATGGATTTAATGGAGATGCTGCAAGAACATTTATGGTTGGCAATGTATCAAAAGAAGCAAGAAGGCTAGTAGAGGTAACAAAGCAAGCTTTTTTTGAAGGTATAAAATATGCAAAGCCAGGCTATAGAATTGGAGATATTTCACATTGTATAGGAGAATATGTAAATTCTCAAGGTTATTCTGTAGTAAGAGAATTTCAAGGTCATGGAATAGGAAAAGAAATGCATGAAGAACCAGGTATCCCCAATTATGGAAAATCAGGAAGGGGAATAAGACTAGAACCAGGAATGACATTAGCAATAGAACCTATGGTAATTCAGGGGAAGCCAAACATTTTAGAGTTAGATGATGGATGGACAATTATAACAGAAGATGGAAGTTTATCAGCTCATTATGAAAATACAATTTTAATTACAGAAAAAGGGCCAGAAATATTGACAAGAATTTAATAATAGTGTATAATATAATAGTTATTATATATGATTGGAAAATTATGTATAATAATACTAAAAAACTCTTTTGTAGGAGGGAAAAATATTGGCTAAAGAAAATATTATAGAAGTTGAAGGAACAGTAGTTGAAGCACTACCTAATACTAACTTTAAAGTAGAACTTGAAAATGGGCATCAAATATTAGCTCATATATCAGGTAAATTAAGAATGAATTATATTAAAATTTTACCAGGTGATAAGGTTAAAGTTGAACTTTCACCTTATGATTTAACAAAAGGTAGAATTACATGGAGAGCTAAATAAATTTTATAATGTAAAGATAAAAAAGTATTTAAATAAACTTTAATAAATAAAAAATTAACCCAAATAAAATAAATTCAAAGAGGTGAAAAGAATGAAAGTAAGACCATCAGTAAAAAAAATGTGTGATAAATGTAAAGTAATAAAAAGAAAAGGTGTAATTAGAGTTATTTGTGAAAACCCTAAACACAAACAAAGACAAGGATAATCCTTGATATTTTAGTTAATAACACAAATTAGGTAGCGGCTGATAATTTCTTATAAAGAGATTACATATCAAATTTGTGTTTATATATATGTTTTAAAGTATTTAAAGGGACTGGGGTAAACACCAGTAGCATTTCACCTTTAAGTAATTTTAGGACAAACAAAAAACATAAAAATAATTTTGGAGGTGCAAAAAAGTATGGCTCGTATAGCGGGAGTAGATTTACCTAAAGAAAAGAGAGTAGAAATAGGACTTACATACATTTATGGAATAGGAGTATCAAGTTCTAGGAAAATTCTTAAAAAAGCTGGTATAAATCCAGATACTAGAATAAAAGATTTAACAGATAGTCAAGTTAATGACATTAGAAAAGTAATAGATGAATCTTATATGGTTGAAGGAGATTTAAGAAGAGAAGTAGCATTAAATATAAAGAGACTTACAGAAATTGGATGCTATAGAGGATTAAGACATAGAAGAGGTTTACCAGTAAGAGGTCAAAGAACAAAAACTAATGCTAGAACAAGAAAAGGCCCTAGAAAATTAGTTAGTAAATCAAAAAAATAAATTTTAATTGATAAAAAATTCAGAATAAAATTTTGAATAAGAGGAGGAAATTACAAAATGGCTAAAGCTGTAACAACTAAAAAAGTTGCTAGAAGAAATAGAAAAAACATTGAAAAAGGTGCTGCACATATTCATTCTAGTTTTAACAATACAATAGTTACAATAACAGATACTCAAGGTAATGCAATATCATGGGGAAGTGCTGGAGAACTAGGATATAAAGGTTCTAGAAAAAGTACACCATTTGCTGCAGGTCAAGTAGCAGAAACAGCAGCTAAAGCTGCTATGGAGCATGGTTTAAAAACTGTTGAAGTATTTGTTAAAGGACCAGGTTCTGGAAGAGAAGCTGCAATCAGGGCACTTCAAACTGCAGGATTAGAAATTAGTGCAATTAAAGATGTAACACCAATACCACACAATGGTTGTAGACCACCAAAAAGAAGAAGAGTATAATAATGATAAAAATTTGTATATGGAGGTAAGATTAAATGGCAAAAAGTACAGGTCCATTGCTAAAGAAATGTAGAAGTTTAGGAATTGATCCTGCTTTTCTTGGATATAGCAAAAAAAGCAAAAAAAATCCAAAAGTAAATAGAAGAAAAGTTAGTGAATATGGATTACAATTAAAAGAAAAACAAAAAACAAAATTTGTATATGGAGTACTAGAAAAACAATTTAGA
Source organism: uncultured Clostridia bacterium (assembly GCA_947629085.1). Classification (GTDB taxonomy): domain Bacteria; phylum Bacillota; class Clostridia; order TANB77; family CAG-508; genus CAG-269. Next base: position 31,087 of record CANRCM010000004.1, on the reverse strand, counting down.
AAATATTTTGAAATGGCTTCTAACAAAAAAGGTGTAACAGGTGAAAACTTATTACAAATATTAGAAAGTAGATTAGACAATGTAGTATTTAGATTAGGTTTTGCTAATACTAGAGCTCAAGCAAGACAATTCGTAAACCATGGACAATTCGAAGTAAATGGAAAAAAAGTTAATATTCCATCATATTTAGTTAAAGTTGGAGATGTAATTACAATAAAAGAAAACAAGAAAGATAATGCAACTTTAAAATTAAATATTGAAGAAAATAGTGGAAGAGTAATTCCAAAATGGTTAGAAATGGATGCAAAAAAATTAAGTGGTAAAGTAGTAAAATTAGCATCTAGGGAAGATATTGATATTCCAATTGAAGAGCATTTAATAGTAGAGCTTTACTCAAAATAATAATTAGATGTAATAAAAAAGGTTTAATCAAAACTTTAAAATTTTACTTAAGTAACCTAAGTAGTAATAAAAGGTTTAATGAGAAATATATTCTCGAATATTAGGAGGTAAAAATGATAGAATTTGAAAAGCCAAATATTGAATGTTTAGAGGTTAATGATGCGAATAATTATGCGAAATTTGTATGTGAACCATTAGAAAGAGGTTATGGGGTAACAATAGGAAATTCTTTAAGAAGAATTTTACTTTCATCTCTACCAGGATGTGCAATTACAAGTGTTAAAATAGATGGAGTTTTACATGAATTTTCTGGAATAGATAATGTAGTAGAAGATGTACCAGAAATCATAGTAAATTTAAAGAATGTAAGATTAAAATTTGATGGAAATGAAGAAAAAATATTAAGAATAGACTTCAAAGGAGAAGGTGAAGTTTTAGCATCAGATATAATAACAGATGGAACAATAGAAGTTTTAAATCCAGATTTACATATAGCTACAGTTTCTGAAGGTGGAAAATTAACAATGGAAATGACAGCTGATAGGGGAAGAGGATATAATTCAGCAGAGAAAAATAAAAAAGAAAATCAAGATATATCAGTTCTTCCGATTGATTCTATTTATACACCTGTAAAGAAAGTAAATTATCAAGTTGAAAACACAAGAGTTGGACAAATGGTAGATTATGATAAACTAGTAATTGAACTTTGGACAGATGGAAGTTTAAAAGCACATGAAGCATTAAGCTTGGCTGCAAAAGTTATGACAGGACATTTAGACTTATTCATAGATTTATCAGAAGCAACAAGAAATACACAAGTTATGATTGAAAAAGAAGAATCTAAGAAAGAAAAAGTACTAGAAATGTCTATAGAAGAGCTAGAATTATCTGTAAGATCATTTAACTGTTTAAAAAGAGCAGGTATTGCAACAGTTGAAGATTTAACAAATAAAACAGAAACAGATATGATGAAAGTTAGAAATTTAGGTAAAAAATCATTTGACGAAGTAACAGCTAAATTACATTCATTAGGATTAGATTTCGCTAAGGAAGAGGAATAAAAATAAGGTTAGGAAGGTGAAAAAATTGGCTACTAATAGAAAACTAGGAAAAAGAACAGACATAAGAATGGCAATGCTTAAAACTTTAACAACAAGTTTTATTATGCATGGCAAAGTAGAAACAACTCTTGCCAGAGCTAAAGAAGTAAAATCAATAGCTGATAGCTTAATATCACTTGCTATAAAAGAAAAAGATAATTTTGAAACAGTTGATGTTAAGGTAGTAAAAGCTAAATTAGACGAAAAAGGTAATAAAGTAACAGAGTTAGTAAAAAGTAAAAATGGTAAAGAATATTTAAAAGTAGTTAAAGAAGAAACTACTGAAAAAAGACAAAAAGATATGCCAACTAGATTAAATGCTAGAAGAAAAATGATGAGAAAATTAAATAAAGTTAAAGATAGTGAAGGAAATAAAATAGATTTACCATCAAAATTATTTAATGAAATAGCTCCTAAATATGCTGGTAAAAACGTAGGAGGATATACTCGTATCGTAAAAGCAGGTCCTAGAAGAGGAGATGGAGCAGAAGTTGCAATATTACAACTTATATAATTAAAAATAAAATAGAGAAATCATATTAGAAAATATTTTAATATGATTTTTTTATTTTATATGCTTAAATAAGTCAGAAATAATTTTCTTGAAAAAAATATAAGAATAATATATACTATTTAAAAAATAATTAATGTATGGGGGAAAAATGGAATACGAAATAGTTTATTCAAAAATAAAAAATATATATATTCAAATAAAAGAAGAGAAAATAATAGTAAAATCTCCCCCAAAAGTAAGTAAAAAGGAAATAAATAAAATATTAAAAAATAAAGAAGATTGGATTAGGAAAACTTTAGAAAAATCAAATAATAAAGAAGAAAAAGAAAAATTGTATACAAATGAAGAATTTAAAAATAAAGTACAAAACATAGTAAATGAATTAATTAAAAAAACAGGACTGATTCCAAATAAAGTACGAATTAGAGATATAAAATATGCATGGGGAACCTGCTCTGAAAAAAAGAATATAACCATAAGCTATAAATTAATTAATTATACTGAGCCAGCAATAAGATATGTTATTTTACACGAACTATGTCATATAAAATATATGAATCATTCTAAAGAATTTTGGAATCTGGTAGAGAAATACATGCCTAATTATAAATATATAAAGAAAGAATTTAAGTAACTAAAAATCAATAAAAACATATAATAAACCATAGGAGGCTAAAAATGGAATTTATACTTAACACCATATTTTGGACATTAGCTCTTTATGGTTTATTTGAAATTATAAAAGATATAATATATTTAGGTACATATACAAATTTTAAATCAAATGGAATTTATTTAATTATTGCAGTAAAAAATCAAGAAAATAAAATAGAAGTTTTTTTACGTTCAGTATTATTTAAGATCTTATATGGTAAAGAAGAATATTTTAAAAATATTATAATTGCGGATTTAAAATCAGAAGATAAAACAAAAGAAATAGCTAAAAAATTATCTCAAGAGTACGAATGTTTAAAAGTAATTAATTGGAAAGAATGTAAAGATATAATTGATAATGTAAATGAAAAGTAAATATAAATTAAATGTAAATAGTATAAAACAAAAGGATTAGAAACATATAAATAATAATATTGAAAAACATATATCTTTATGATAAACTAAAACAAAACAAAGTTTTAGGAGAATATCATGGAAATTACAGGAGAAATATTAAACATAATATATAAAAACGAAATAAATAGTTATATGATTGCTGATATGCAAACAGAAGAAGAATTGATAACGATTGTAGGATATTTACCATTTGTTAATATAGGAGATACTCTAAAATTGATTGGAAAATATGTAGAACATAAGGAATATGGAAGACAGTTTAAAATAAATACATTCGAGAAACTAATGCCAAAAACTTTAGAAGCATTAGAAATATATTTAGCTAATGGAAATATAAAAGGAATAGGGGAAGCAATAGCAAAAAGGATAATAAAAAAGTTTGGAGAAGAAACAATACATATTTTTAAATATGAACCGAAAAGATTAGCAGAAGTAAGAGGAATATCGGAAAAAAAAGCAATTGAGATTGCAGAAAGTTTTATAGAAAACTGGGAAGTGTGGCAGATTGTTGGCTTTTTGGACAAATTTGGTATAGGAGCAGAGCATGCTAAAAAGGTATATGATTTATTTGGAACAAAAGCAATAGAAGAAATAGAAAGTAATCCTTATATATTAATAGACATTGCAAGAGGAGTTAACTTTAAACAAATTGATCAAATGGCGCTGGAGCTTGGAATGAATTATGATAATGATAAAAGAATTTCAAGTGGTATAAAATATTCATTAATCAAAAGTACATATAACGGACATACCTGTGTTCAAAAAGATAATCTAATAGAATTTGTAATTAATTTATTAGATGTAACAACAGAAAACGTAGAAAATGGATTAATTAATTTACAAGTAAAAGATGAGATTGTAATTGAAAAAAGAGAAGATAATAAATATGTTTATCTATATGAATTTTATAAAACAGAAGAAGAAATTGCCCTTAGAATTAAAATATTACAAAAAGCTAAAAATGTTAAAAAAATAACTAATTTTAAATCTGAACTAAAAAAGTTAGAACAGCAAGTTAAAATAGAATTATCAAAAAAACAAAAAGAAGCACTAGAATTAGTAAATAATAATAACGTAGCAATAATAACAGGTGGACCTGGTACTGGTAAAACAACGATAATAAAAAATATTATTGATATGTATGAAGGAAAAGGAAAAAAAGTAGTATTAGCAGCACCAACAGGAAGAGCTGCAAAAAGAATGACGGAAATGACACAAAAAGAAGCGTCTACATTACATAGATTGTTAGAAATAGGAAAAATCGATGAAGATAGTTTTTATAAAAATACCAATAATTATGAAGGAACTCCAATAAATGCAGATGTAATAATAGTAGATGAAGTATCAATGGTAGATATGTTTTTAATAAATTATCTATTAAAATGTATCTATAAGGGAACAAAATTAGTATTGGTAGGTGATGTAGATCAATTACCATCAGTTGGACCAGGAAGTGTACTAAAAGATTTAATAAATTCACGGAGGAATTGAAACTATACATTTAGATAAAATTTTTAGACAAGCTGCAAAGAGTAAAATAATATTAAATGCACATAGAGTAAATCAAGGACAAGCTTTTATATCGAAAGAAGAAATATCTAAAGACACTAAAGAAGATTGTTTTTTTATAAAAGAAGTATCACAAGAAAAAGTGTTAAATCAGATAATTTCGCTATGTACAGGACGTCTAAAAAAATATGGAAATTATAATTTTTTTGAAAATATACAAGTCTTATCTCCTACAAAAAAAGGATTATTAGGAACAAAAGAATTAAACAAAATATTGCAAGAAAAACTTAATCCAAATATAAATAATTTACCAGAAACACCTAGAAAAGGAGTATTATTTCGTCAGGGAGATAGAATTATGCAAATAAAAAATAATTATGATATTTATTGGGAAAGAGAAAATTTTGGACAGAAAGAAATAGGTACAGGAGTATTTAATGGTGAAATAGGAACAATTTTACAAATAAACAAGGATGAAAAATTAGTAGAAATAAAATTTGATGATGATAAAATAGCTACGTATGAATTTTCTGATTTAGACCAAATAGAACATAGTTATGCAATAACAATTCATAAAGCACAACGGAAGTGAATTTGATGTAGTAATAATGGTAATACCGTCATCTTCACCTGTATTACTTACAAGAAATTTATTATATACAGGTATAACAAGAGCAAAAAAATTACTTATAGTAATAGGAAGTGAAAAGATACTAGAATTCATGATAAAAAATATAGATAGCAAAAAAAGAAATACAGGTTTGAAATATAAAATGGAACAATAGGAAAAAGGAATCTATTGTTTCTTTTTATATAATTTATTCAAATATTTTATTGACTAAATAATAAAAATAAAATATAATATGAAACACAAAAAATTAATTAATAAGAATATTTATATGCTATATATTTTAATTCAAAATAAAAATATTTAATTCAAAAGTTTAAAATCAAATCAAAAATCAATTAAATTTAATAAAAAATGAAGCTAATATTTAAATATAATTTATTAGTAATATAAAGGAGAAAACATATTGAATAATAATAAACAAATATTAATAAAATTATTGAATCTCATTTATCCACCTAAATGCGGAATATGTGGAAAATTGAACAACAATTTCTTATGTAAAAAGTGTTATAAAATATTAGAAAATGAATCAAAATTTGTAATTGAAAAAAATAGTAGTACAGATAATGTATATAATAGACATTTTTATATGTTTAAGTATGAAGGTATGATAAGAAGAATTATTTTAAAATATAAATTTCAAGAAAAATCGTATCTTTATAAAAGTATTGTATATTTTTTATTAAAAAATAAAAAAATGTTTAAAATTATTAAATCTTATGATACAATAATACCAGTTCCGATAAGTAGAAAAAGAAAAAAAGAAAGAGGATATAACCAAAGTTATTTATTAGCAAAGGAAATTGCTAATAATACAGGAATAATACTGAAAAATAATTGCATTTTTAAAACTAAAAATATAATAGAACAAAGCAAATTAAATAAAGAAGAAAGAAGAAAAAATATACAAGGTGTTTATAAACTAAAAAATGGTGAAAAATTAGAAAATAAAAAAATACTTTTGTTAGATGATATTTATACAACAGGAAGTACTGTAAATGAGTGCTTAAAAATATTAAAACAAGCAAGACCAACAAAGATGGATGTATTGACAATAGCAAAAGATTAAATATCAAATTATAAACTAAGGAGGAAATATGGAAGATTTAGTAGAAAGCATATTAGATTATATTAGGGCTGACTATACAGATTATGCTATAATGATTAACGGTGAATGGGGTTCGGGAAAAACTCACTTTTGGAATAATAAAATAAGAAATAAAATTGAATCTATGCAATTAAATGGAAAAAGCTATACAACTATTTATATGTCTCTATATGGTATATCAAATCTAGAAGAAATAAGCAAAAAAATATTTATGGAAACAACACAATTAATGGATAAAAATTTAAGAAAATTTATGAGCTCAAAAGGTCAAGAAACGATTCCTGAATATGCTAAAACTGGTATTGATATGGCAAACTTTTTTGGAGTAACGCAAAGTAGTAACAAATTGGATTATACTGATTTTTTTTCAACAGACGATAAAGTACTTTGCTTTGATGACTTAGAAAGAGCAAATGTTGATGTTATAGATATTTTAGGATATATAAATAATTTTGTTGAGCATGATCATATAAAAACAATAATAATTTGTAATGAAAAAGAATTATCTACAAAATTGAAAAGTTCTAATTTAGAAATGAAAACTTTTATTGCAACTTATCTATTAGATAAACAAAATGAATTAAATAAATCAGATAAACCTATGGTAGAAAAGATTCAAGATAAAATAGAGCATGTATTTGACAAAGCAAACGACTATGAGAGAATTAAAGAAAAACTAATTGGAGAAACATTTGAATATGCTCCTAAATTTGATTATATTATAAATGGTATATTAATGAGATATGAAAATAATCCTGAGCTTATTAGATTTTTAAGAGAAAACACAAAAATTATTATAAATACATTCCATAGAAGCGGAACAAGAAATTTAAGAATATTGAAACATGCATTAAATGACTTTAAGAAAGTTTATGAAATGGTAAATAAATCATATCCAAATACAAATCATAGAGTAATGCAAACAATGCTTATATTTACAATAGCAGTTTCATTTGAAATAAAAGCAGGGAAAATAACAAAAGAAAAATTTATGAATATAAACAATAATGAGGAGTATAAATCTCTTCTAGTATCATCAAGAATACTTATGGATAATAGACAATTTTATATAAAAGAATTCGACAATAATTATTATTATAATTTTAAATCTGAATATAGATTTTTTAAATTTATAGAATATTATGTTAGAACACGTATATTTGATATGAAAATATTTAAAGATAATATGGAAACAATAAGAAAAACTGTTGATACAGGAGAACTTCCAGCATATAAAAGATTACTTACAGAAGAATATTGGAAAATATCTGATGATGAATTTAGTAATGTAATTGAAGAAATATTAGAGGATATAAAAACAGGGAAAATAGATCTTATTGATACAGTAAAATTATTTGCATATTTTAGCTATTTCTCAAGAAAAGGTTTGATAAACTATGACTTAAAGATATTAAAAGCTATATTTTTTAATGGTATGAACATAGCTGCTTTAAATTCAGAATATTGTAGTAATGTAAATGAAGAATTAGGAAAAATTGCAATTGAAGAAGTAGAAGAAGACATGGAAGAAATATTAAAACATTTTAATGTTTTAAACGAGCAATTACTTGATAAAAAATATAAGGAAAAAGCAGAAGAGATAATGAAAAATATTCCAATGAAAATGGAACAATTTTATGAACGATTTGATAAAGAGTGTACTAATATTCCAATATTAAAATATTATGATCCAAATCAATTATTTCAAAGAATTTCTTGTGCTAGCAATGAAGATATAATGTTAATCAAAGAAAAATTAATTGATAGATCAGATAAATATGCAAAAGAACTAGAACCAGAGACAAAGAATATTAAAAAATTGAAACAAATAGTTGATGATTATTTAAAAACTAAAGAACCAACAATAAAGAATGTTATGCTTAGAGATTTTGCAAATAGTTTAGAATATATTGTAAATAAATATAAAGTTGGTTTTTTACCTAAAAAAGAACAAAAAGTAGAAGAAGAATGAAATGAAAAGGTTTAAATTAAGTATATATTTATTAATTTAAACCTTTTTTATTTAATTTTAATAATTATTTTAATATTAAATAAAAGCAAAAATGAATAATTTTTTCCTCATTTGTAATAATAAGAATATAAAACAAAAATATGCTTGGAATTAAAGGAGGAAAAAGATGAAAGCAACTGGAGTTGTAAGAAGAATAGATGATTTAGGTAGAGTTGTAATACCAAAAGAGATAAGAAAAACTTTAAGAATAAAAGAAGGTGATCCTTTAGAAATTTTTACAGATAGGGAAGGTCAAGTTATTTTAAAGAAATATTCACCAATAGGAGAACTTTCAGAATTTGCATCAGGATATGCAGAAACATTGTCCAAAACTACAGGGCATATTGCTTGTATAACAGATAAAGATTCTATAATTGCCGTATCAGGAGGTTCAAAAAAAGAATTTTTAGAACAAGATATAAGTAAAGAATTAGAACAATTAATGGAAGATAAAGAAGTATATACAAGTAAAGAAAATAGTAACATTGCTATGCCAATTACTAAAAATGATAATAGAGAAAGAAAAAATAATGCGCAAGTAGTATATCCAATTATATCTAATGGGGATACTATAGGAACAGTAATTCTTATGTCAAAAGAAGCTAATAAAAAAATGGATGAAGTAGAGAAAAAAGTAGCGCAATCTGCAGCTGCGTTTTTAGGAAGCCAAATGGATATATAATAAAAAACAAGTTAATTACTATTAATAAAAATAGTATTAACTTGTTTTTATAATTTCCATTTTTATAATTAGTTTAATAATAAAAAACCATATAAATTAATAATAGAAAAGAAGAGAATTGAAAAAATAAAAATAATTTATTTTTATTTTTTTAGTCTCTTTTTATGTTTTATAGTACTTGTAATTTTCATACAAAAATGATATAGTAAAGTAGAAAATTTATAGAATAGTAAAAAAATAAATATAATAATAATAAAGTAATAGAAATAAAAAGGGAGTGTAATTTTGAACTTAGAAGAATTAATAAAAAAGTCAAATTTACAAATAGATAAAGAAAAAATATTATTTAATGAACCTATGAAAAAACATTCAACTTTTAAGTTGGGTGGACCTGCAGAGTGTTTTATAAAAATAGATAATATTAATGATTTAAAAGAGATATTAATATTTATAAAGAAAAATAAAATACCATTAACTGTAATAGGAAATGGAAGTAATTTATTAGTACTAGATAATGGAATAAAAGGAATTACAATAACAATAAAATTAGAAAAATTTGAGATAAAAGAAGATCAAGGTCAGATAAAAGTTACAGTTGGAGCAGGAAATAAAATCACAAAACTTGCGAGAGAATGTTTAGAAAGAGAAATATCAGGATTAGAAGAATTATCAGGAATTCCAGGGACAATTGGTGGAGCAATAAAAATGAATGCTGGAGCTCATGGAAAAGAAATGAAAGACATAGTAAAAACAGTAAAATGTATGGACTATGATGGAAATATAAAAATATTCACAAATGAAAAAATGAAATTTGAATACAGAAGAAGTATGCTAAAAAAAGAAAAATATATTGTTTTAGAAGTAGATCTGGCATTAAAAAAAGGAGAAAAACAAAAAATAGAACAAAAGATATATGAATATTCAAAATATAGAAAAGAAAAGCAACCGATAGAATTCCCAAATGCAGGTAGTACATTTAAAAGAGGAGATGGTTTTATAACAGCAGAACTAATAGATAAAGCAGGATTAAAAGGATATTCAATTGGAGGAGCTGAAGTATCTACTAAACATAGTGGTTTTATAATAAATAAAGGAAATGCAACATCAGAAGATGTTTTAAAATTAATAGAATATATAAAAGAAAAAATTTATAAAAAGTTCAATAAAGAAATTGAATTAGAAATAGAAGTTGTAGGTAAATAAAATATTACATGTTGCAAGAAAGGAATGAAGAAATAATGAGTGGATTAATGCAATGGTTTAAATCAAGTAATAAAATGAAAAGATGGATATTTTTGATATTAATAGGAATAATGTTAGCGTGCTATGGATTAGCCAAAATATTTGTAATGAAGGAAATTTCTTTTACAGAAGTAGGAGAAGTCGTTATTATATTTGTATTAGGATTTTTAGCAATTGTTTTAGGTTTGATTTTTTTAAATAAGAGAACGTTAGAGGTATTAATAGAATCAACAGATGAAAGAATGGAAAATAAAGATAATGTTAATATAAAATCATTAATATTTAATAAAACAGTATATGATAAAGGACCTAATATTGTTGTAATTGGTGGAGGAGCAGGATTAGATACAGTTCTTTATGGATTGAAGAAATATACAAATAATTTAACTGCAATAGTTACAATATCAGATTATGGAGAAGTAGCTACAAATTCAAGAAAAGAATTGCAATTATTACCATTAGGAGATGTAAAAGATAGTATAGTATCACTAGCAACACAAGAAGGACAAATAGATAAGTTATTTAATTACAAATTTACAAAGGGAAAATTAAATGGACTTAATTTTTCAGACATTTATTTTTCTGCAATGAAGGAAATAAATGGAAATTTTGAAGATTCTATTATAAAGAGTAATGAAGTTTTAAACATAGTAGGAAAAGTAATACCTGTAACTTTAGATGAAATGAAAATTGTTGCAGAGCTTGCAAATGGATATATTGTTGAAGAAAAATCTAAAATACCAGAAATAGTTTCTGAAAAAATAACAAATATAAATAGAATATTAATTAATCCAAGTAATTGTAAACCAGCACCAGGAGTTTTAGATGCAATAAAAAATGCTGATTGTATTATTATAGGACCAGGAAGTTTATATACAAATGTAATACCAAACCTTTTAATAAACGGTGTGGCAAAGGCAATTAAGGAAAGTAGCGCAATTAAAGTATATATAAGCAATATTATGACGGAACCAGGTCAAACAGATAACTATTCTGTATCAGATCATTTAAATGCGATTATAGACCACTGTGGAAAAGGTGTTGTTGATTACTGTATTTATGATACAGGAGAAATTATACCGGAGTTTATAAAAAAATATAATTTGGAAGGACAAGATATAGTAGATCAAAATATTGAAAAAGTAAGAGGAATTAAATTTTTACAAAGAGATTTATCAATGATTATTGATGGACATATTAGACATGATCCAAAATTAGTTGCTTCTTCAATAATTGAGTTGATTTGTGATGACTTAAAATATCAAGATAAACAAAATGATCCTCAATATTTAATGCTTAATAATAAATTAAGAGAAGAAAAAAGAATAAGCAAAATTAAGAAAAATATGAAAAAGAAAGAGAAAAAAGAAAAGAAAAGTAACAAAAAAACGCAAACAAGAAAATCACAAAGCAAATTTAGTAACAAATATAGAGAGAGAATCGCTTCTATAAAAGAAGCAGATGAAAAATCAAGAAAAAGACATGAAAAAGTCACAAAGAAAAGTAATAAAAATCAAAAACCAACTACTAGAAAATCAAGAACAAAAAAGAAAACACAGCAAGAGTTAAGAGAAGAAATGCTAAAAAAGTTAGAAAATAGCAATTTAAAAGATAAATAATGGAGGAAAATATGAAGTTCACTAAAGAAAAATTAAATTTAGAAAGTGGATTAGACAAAGAGTGGCTTATAACAAATGGAATTGGAGGATATAGTTCTTCAACAATAATTGGTGCAAACACAAGAAAATATCATGGATTATTAATTGCACCATTAACACCGCCTGCAAGAAGGTTTTTAGTACTTTCAAAATTAGATGAAAGTATTGAAATAAACGGAATGAAATATGATTTATACACAAATATATGTAAAAAATATATTTCTAAAGGATATGAATATCAAGAAGAATTTGAAAAACAATATGTTCCAATATTTAAGTATAAAGTTAAAGACATAGAAATAACTAAAATTATTTGTATGGATTATGGAAAAAATACAGTTGGTGTATATTATAATATAAAAAATGGTAAGGAAAAAGCCAAATTAATAATAGCACCAATTATAAATTTTAGAGACTTTCATACAGTAAAAACTAATCATAACTTTAATTTAAAACAAGAAATACATAATCAAAAAGTAAAAGTTATTGTAGATAATAATTCCGAAAATCCTATTTATATGAATTTATCAGAGGGAAGTTATATAAGACATTATAATGATAATTTTAAAAATATGTTTTATATAGAGGAAGAAAAAAGAGGATTTTATCCAGAAGAAGATCATGCAGTTTCAGGAAGATATGAAGTCGAAATAGGAATTAAAGAGGAAAAAGAAATCTCATTTATATGTTCTTTAGAAGAAAATATAGAGCAAATAAATGTAAAAGACTTAATAAATAACGAAATTATGCGCTTAGATAAATTATGTAATGAATCACTTTTGATTGATTACACAAAAGAAAAAAAGACAAAAAAAGAACTAGAAGATGAACAATTAATAAAAGATTTTTTAATAGCAACAGATAATTTTGTAGTATATAGACCAAATTTTAAATTACATACATTGATAGCAGGGTATCCATGGTTTTTGGACTGGGGAAGAGATAGTATGATTTCTTTTGAAGGGTTGCTATTAGTAATAAAAAGATATGATATAGCAAAAGAAGTATTAAAAACAATGATAAGAGATGTTAAATTTGGATTAGTTCCTAATGGATATTCAGGATATGATAATAGACCTTTATATAATAGTGTAGATGCATCATTATTGCTATTTGAAGCTATTCAAAGATATTTAGATTATACTGGAGATTATGAATTTATAAAAGCAGAATTTTATAATGTTTTACAAGAAATTATAGAACATTACATGAATAAAATAGATGTTGATAACAATAATATTTATTTAGATGAAGATGGATTAATTGTTTCAGGAACAGAAAAAACTCAAAATACCTGGATGGATGCTAAATATGATGGGGTTGCAATTACACCTAGATCAGGAAAAGTTGTAGAAGTAAATAGCTTATGGTATAACGCAAATATGATAATGTCAGATTTAAGCAAAAAGTACGAAGAAAATACAAAAGCTAGAAGATACAAAAAGATAGCAAATAATTGTAAAAAATCATTTAATGAAAAATTATATAATTCAAGAAAAAAATGTTTATATGATGTATTGGGGGATGGTAAAATAAGACCAAATCAATTATTTGCTCTAAGTCTAACTTATCCTGTAATTGAACCAAATTCAGAAGAGGCAAAAAATATTATAAATATAGTAGAAAAAAAATTAATAAATGCATATGGACTAAAAACTTTAGCAAAAGGAGAAGAAAACTACGTTGACATATATGAAGGAGATGCAAAAACAAGAGATAGAAGCTATCATCAAGGAATTACTTGGACATGGTTATTAGGTTTATATTATAATTCATTAAAAAATGTATTAAAATTTACAAAGGAGAAAGATGAAAAAAAGGTTATAGAAGAAAAAATAAAAAAACTCATAAAAAAGACAAAAAGTACATTTAAAAAAGAGTTATATCAAAGAGGTTGTATTGGAAGTATAGCAGAAATATATGATTCAAAAGCACCATATTTACCTAAAGGTGCGATAGCACAAGGATGGAGTATTTCAGAAGTATTTAGAATCATATTAGGAATATAATAAAATCAAAAAGAAAGAATAAAAAATAATCAAATAAATATTATGTCCCTTATAATTGGGGCATTTTATTGTTTATTAATGAAAAAACTTGAAAAAAACATAGTAGAATGATAAGATAAAATAAGAAGAAGTATAACTTAGGAGAAATAATAATGTTAACAATAGAGAATTTAGAAAAAGAATTAAAAAATAATAAATTGAATAGTTTATATCTTTTTTATGGAGAAGAACTTTTTTTATTAGAAAGTTCATTAAAAAAAATAAAATCATTATTTGGAGATAAAGTTAAAGGAATTAACTTTATTTCAATTGATGATACTAATATTGGTGAATTAATATCTGATATTGAAACACCAGCCTTTGGATATGAAAAAAAATTAATTATAGCACGAAATACAGGAATATTAAAAAAAGAGGGAAAGAGAAAAAATACAGAAATTATTAAGATAAAAGAAGTAATAAATGAATATATTAATCAAAATATTAAAGTTATAAATGAAAGTGTTATATTAGTATTTGCTGAAGATGAAGTAGATATAAAACAAAAATTGTATAAAACTATAGATAACTTGGGTACAGTATGTAAGTTTGATTATCAAAAACCGATACAGATAGAAAAAAGAATAAAAGCAATATGCAATGGATATAAAGTACATATAGATAATTCGAATATTAGATACTTAATTGAAACTTGTGGAACTAATATGCAGGACTTAATAAATGAGATAAGAAAATTAATTGAATATGCAGGTGAAAATGGTAAAATTCAAAAAGAAGACATTGATAAATTAGTAATTAAAAAGATGGAAAGTATAATATTTGAATTGACTGATAATTTAGGAAAAAAGGATATAACAAAATCATTAGAAGTTTTAAAAAATCTCATATATACTAAAGAGCCTGTACAAAGAATATTAATTACTTTATATAACCATTTTAAAAAATTATATTTTACAACATTAGCTTTAGAAAATAATAAAAATATAATAACTAGTTTAAATTTAAAACCAAATCAAACGTTTCTAGTTAATAAATATAAAACTCAATCAAGATATTTTAAAGAAAAAGAATTAAAGGAAATTCTTCAAAGTTTAAGGGATTTAGATTATAATTATAAAAATGGGTTAATAGATTTAGAAATAGGACTTGAGAGTACATTATGTTTTTATTGTTCATAAAATGAATAAAAAATGTATAATTAATTACTTAAATGATAAAAATAAATATAAGAATTTTTACATTTAGGTGATTTTTATGTTAAAAAATAAAAAGAAAATAATTACAATTATTTCGTTAGTTTTTATAGGAGCATTAATTATTTTAGGTATTAATTTATTTCAAAATAATAATGTAGAAGCTGTATCTAGATATGGATCTAGAGGAGATGAAGTAAAACAAATACAAACAAAATTAAAAAACTGGGGATACTATAAAGGTAGTGTAGATGGAATTTATGGAAGTAAGACTGTAGAAGCAGTTAAATATTTTCAAAGAAAGAATGGATTAACAATAGATGGGATTGCGGGTTCTCAAACTTTAAAAGCAATGGGAATTAATAGTTCAAGTGGTTCAACATCTAGTGCTACTGCAAGCAATTCTAGCAATTTAAATTTATTATCGAAATTAATTTATGGAGAGGCAAGAGGGGAACCGTATTCAGGACAAGTAGCTGTAGGAGCAGTTGTGTTGAATCGCGTAAAAAGTAGTTCTTTCCCAAATACGATAGCAGGAGTTATATATCAAAATGGAGCATTCGATGCCGTCAAAGATGGACAAATTAATTTGTCACAAGATTCGACTGCAAAAAAAGCAGCACAAGATGCACTAAATGGTTGGGATCCTTCCTATGGAGCAATTTATTATTTTAATCCTAGCACAGCAACAAACAAATGGATTTGGTCTAGACCCCTTACTGTAACAATTGGTAAACATAGATTTTGTAAATAAGATTTGGATATTTCCAGATCTTTTATTTTTGATATATAAACATCTTAAAAAACAATATAAAACATACATAAATCTTATGAATATTTAAATAAAATGTAATTGACAAAATATAACATAATTGATAATATAATATTGAAGATTTGACTAGTGGAGGAAAAAATGTTTATATATCCAAATGCATATTTTAGCAAGGTAGAAGAAATAACAATTGAATTTTTAAAAACAAATAAAATAAAAGCATTGGTATTAGATGTAGATAATACATTAATAGATTATAACAAAAATATTTCAGAGCATATTCCTGAATGGGTAAAACAAATGAAAGAAAATGGTTTTAAATTATATATATTATCAAATACAAATAAAAAGCAAAAGATAGAAAAAGTAGCAAATACATTGCAAATACCATATCAATGTTTTGCCAAAAAGCCGTTTAAGACAGGATTTTTAAAAGTACAAAAAGAGTTACAAGAAGATGAATCAAGTATAGCTGTAGTAGGAGATCAAATATTTACAGATATCATAGGCGGGAATAAATGCAAAATGTATACAATTTTAGTTGATCCAGTATCAAAAAAAGATTATTGGTATACTGCATGGAAAAGACCTATTGAAAATATAATAAAGAGTAGATATAAGAAAAAACAAAATAAGGAGAATTAAAAAATGTATATAAATGATGTATATATTGTATACTATGTATTAGCAGTAATATTAGGAATAATAGTAGGACAATTAGTTGATTGGTTAAATAAAAGATTGCCTGAAAATAAAAAAATATTCACAAAAGAATTTTTTATAGAAAATAAGATGAATTTCAAACCAAATTATATATTAATGTTAATTACAGCCATAATATATGTAGGCTTAGTTTATAAATTTGGAATTAAAGAAACAATAATAGCTAATTTAGATATAATAAAATATGGTATTTTGACGCCATTATTATTGTCAGCATTTGTAATTGATTATAAACTACAAATAATACCAAATAGATTAAATTTAACAATATTTGAAATAGGAATTATAGTTACATTTCTTTATGGATTATCAGATATAGCAATTAGTATCAATATGTTACTAGGAATGTTAGCTGGTGGAGGAATATTTTTATTGATAACATTATTAGGAGCCTTGGTATATGGTAAAGAAGCTATGGGTTTTGGTGATGTTAAACTAATGGGAGCATTGGGCTTGTTTTTGGGATTATCAAATATTATAATAATTACATTGCTATCTTTTTTAATAGGAGCAATACTTAGCATACTATTACTTATTACAAAAATAAAAAAATCGGATGAATATATACCATTTGGACCCTTTATAGTTATAGCTACTTTTATAAGTATATATATACCTTTTGAACAAATTAAAATGATGTTAATGCAAATATTTACATTAGGAATGTATAAAGGATAATAGGAGGTGATGAAGAATGAATTCTAAATTACAGTGGTTAAGAAATACAATGGCAAGCTTAGATTTACAAGGCTTAATAATATCAAATCCAACTAATATAAAATATTTAACTAATATAGATGCAGAAGGAGTACTTCTATTAACAAGAAAAGAAAACATTTATATTACTGATGGTAGATACATCGAACAGGTACATAGTATTTTAACATTATATGATGAAATTATAGTATATAATATAAGTGATGTTTCTCAAGAAGATAATGAAAATTTTTTTATGTTCTGTGAAAATGTAGGATTTGAGGAAAACTATGTTACATATGCAAAATATAAAGAATTTATAAGGAAATATAAAATCAATAATTTAGTTGAAACAGAACATATAATAGAAAAACAAAGAATGATAAAAGATGAGGAAGAAATTAGTAATTTACAAAAAGCATGTGAAATAACAGATAATTGTTTTGATTATTTGTTAATATATATAAAGCCAGGTATGACAGAAAAACAAATTGCCAATGAAATAGAAGAGTATTATAGACAAAGAACAGATGGAGTATCATTTGACCCAATAGTAGTATCTGGTGAAAATACTTCGAAACCACATGGGGTTCCAACAGATAGAAAAATATTAAAGAATGATATTATAACAATAGATATGGGATGTAAAGTAAACGGATATTGTTCAGATATGACAAGGACAATTTTTGTTGGTAGTGTTCCAGAATATATAAAACCAGTATATAATTTAGTATTAAAGAATCAAGTACAAACATTAGAACAAATGAAAGACGGAGTAAGTACAAGATTGTTATCAAAAATGGTAGAAAACGATTTTAAACTAAATGGATATGATTTGATTCATAGTATAGGTCATGGAGTTGGATTAGATATACATGAAGCACCATATATTAGTTATAAAGCAGATTCACAATTAAGAGAAAATATGATTGTAACGGATGAACCAGGAATTTATATACCAGGGAAATTTGGGGTTAGAATAGAAGATACAGTTCAAATTACAAAATTTGGTTGTATAAGTTTAACAAAATCTGAGAAAAATTATATTGTAATATAAATTACTTAAATGTGTGATAAAATTTGATTTTTCTAAGATTTTATGATAAAATAATACAAGTTTATAAATATAGAAATAATAAATGAAATTTGAAAGGAGAAATTATTATGGCATCGGTATATTCAGCAGGGGATTTTAGAAACGGAACAACATTTGAGATGGAAGGAAATGTATATAGAATAATAGAGTTTCAACATGTAAAACCAGGAAAAGGATCAGCTTTTGTAAGAACAAAATTGAAAAATGTAATAACAGGAGCAACTCTTGAAAAAACATTTAATCCATCAGATAAATTTCCAGCAGCAGAGATTGAAAAAAAAGTAATGCAATATTTATATAATGATGGGGGTCTATATTATTTCATGGATAATGAAACATATGATCAAATTCCATTAAATGAAGATCAACTAGGAGATTGTTTAAAATATTTAAAAGAAAATATGGAAGTTACAATTCTTTCATACAAAGGAAATACATTTGCAGTAGAACCACCAACATTTGTTGAGTTAGAAGTTACATATACTGAACCAGGATTTAGTGGAAATACAACAACAACTTCAGGAAAACCAGCAAAACTAGAAACAGGTTTAGAAATACAAGTTCCATTATTCGTAAATATTGGGGATATTTTAAGAATAGATACTAGAACATGTGAATATATGGAAAGAGTATAGAAAGGTGAATAAAATTACATGAAAGATATAAAAAACGAGTATAAAAGTTTTTTAGATGACATAGAAAAAAATATAAAAGATAAAGAAGATTTGGAATACATCAAAAAAAGAGTAACAGATTTTATAGATATAGTATTAGAAAAAATAAATTATATTACAGAATATAAGGATGAAGAAATTAAAAAATTAGAACAATCGCAACAGCAAATAGAAGAAAAAATGTCTAAAATGCAAGAAACTATTACAAATATAGAAAAAAACATATATGAAGAAGATGGATTTGATTTCGAAATAATATGTCCATATTGTAATGCAGAATTTATAACTGATATAAATGAAGATAAAAATGAAATTGAATGCCCAGAATGTAATAATATAATTGAATTAGATTGGTCAGGAGACATAGATGACAATTCAGAGAACGGATGTCAAGATGGTAACTGTCATGGTTGTCATGGATGTGATTTTGACGAAGATGACGATATGTAAAAATTAAATTTAATAAAAAATATTTTGAAATAAAAATATAATAAAAAAGCTTGAAATTTATTTCAAAATGTAGTACAATAGGTATGTTGAAAAATTACATACCTTTTTCTTAGCTTTAAGATTAGCACCTTAAACTTTAAGCTCAGTTAAAGGAAAGAATAAAATTAGGAGGTGTAAATAATGACAAAGGAAAGAAAACAAGAAGTTATTAATACTTATAAAAGAGAAGAAAATGATACTGGTTCACCAGAAGTACAAATTGCTCTTTTAACAGAAAGAATTAATGAATTAACCGAACACTTAAAAATACATAAAAAGGATAATCACTCAAGACGTGGTCTTTTAAAGATGGTTGGTAAAAGAAGAAATCTATTAAACTATTTATCTAAAAAAGATATTAATAGATATAGAGAAATTGTTAAAAAATTAGGATTAAGAAAATAAATTTATTTGATAAAGCCTATGCTTATTTAAGCACGGGCTTTTATCAAGAAAATTTAGAAAAATTAGAAAATATCAAGTATAAAATTTAGGTAAGTAGCTTGTATAATGTATTAAATAAAATTAATATATTATAGAGGTTACAATCTAAATGTACTTGATGTATAAAGGTGCGAAACAAAAATAGAAAGGAATGAAAATTTATGTTTAAAACTTATGAAACAGAATTAGCAGGTAGAAAACTTGTAATAGAAACAGGAAAAATGGCAGGATTAGCTAATGGAAGTGTATTAGTTCGCTATGGAGATACATGTGTATTAGTAAATGTAACAGCTTCTAAAGAACCAAGAGAAGGAATTGATTTTTTTCCATTATCAGTAGATTTTGAAGAAAAACTTTATTCAGTAGGTAAAATACCAGGAGGATTTCTAAAAAGAGAAGGAAAACCAAGTGATAAGGCTATTCTAACTTCAAGAGCAATCGACAGACCTTTAAGACCATTATTTCCAAAAGACTTTAGAAATGATGTTGTAGTAGTTGCAACTGTTCTTTGTGTAGAACAAGACAATTCTCCAGAAGTAGCAGCAATGATAGGAGCTGCCGCAGCTTTAACAATTTCAGATATTCCATTTAATGGACCAACAGCAGCAGTTAATGTTGGATTAATAGATGGAAAAATAATTATTAATCCAACAGAGAAACAAAGGGAAGAAAGTGATTTAACATTAACAGTAGCTGCAACGGAAAAGAAAATAACTATGATTGAAGCTGGAGCAAATGAAGTGCCAGATGATGTTATGTTAGATGCTATTAAAACAGCTCATGTAGAAATTAAAAAAATATGTAAATTTATTTCTAATATTCAAAAAGAAATTGGAAAACCAAAATTTGAATATAAATCATTTGAGGTAGACCATGATGTATATGAATTTGTTGAATCAAATTTTAAAGAAGAAATGAAAGAGAAAGTTCAAGAATCAGATAAAGAACAAAGAGACAAAAATATAGATGAACTAACAAATAAGATTGAGAAAGCTTACACAGAAAAATTTGGAGAAGAAACTTTTGAAGAACATAAAGCCGATATTGGAGAAGCAATATACAAATTAGAAAAGAAATGTGTAAGAAACATGATATTTGTAGAACATAAAAGAGTTGACGGAAGAAAACTAGATGAAATAAGACCTCTATCATGTGAAGTAGGACTACTTCCAAGAGTTCATGGTAGTGCATTGTTTACTAGAGGACAAACTCAAGTAATGTCAATTGCAACATTAGGAATGATAAGCGAAGAACAAGTATTAGATGGAATTGACACAGAAGAATCAAAGAGATATATGCATCATTATAATTTCCCAAGTTATTCAGTAGGGGAAGCAAGACCATCAAGGGGCCCGGGAAGAAGAGAGGTAGGACATGGAGCATTAGCTGAAAAAGCATTAGTTCCAGTATTACCATCAAAAGAAGAATTTCCATATGCAATAAGAGTTGTATCTGAAGTATTATCTTCTAATGGTTCAACTTCACAAGCTAGTATTTGTGGAAGTACATTATCTTTAATGGATGCTGGTGTACCTATAAAAAGACCAGTTGCAGGTATTTCAACAGGATTAGTAACAAATCCAGATGATGATGAAGATTATGTAATGCTAGTTGATATTCAAGGGCTAGAGGATTTCTTTGGAGATATGGATTTTAAAGTAGGAGGAACTGAAAAAGGTATTACAGCTATTCAAGTTGATATAAAATGTGATGGATTAACATACCAAATAATTGCTGAAGCATTTGAAAGAACAAGAAAAGCAAGAGAATATATTTTAAATGATATTATGAAACCAGTTATTTCAGAGCCAAGAGAAGAAGTATCTAAATATGCACCAAGAATAGTTAGTACAACAATTAAAGTAGATAAAATAAAAGATGTAATAGGACCTGGTGGAAAAATGATAAATAAAATCATTGATGAAACAGGGGTAAAAATAGATATAGAGGAAGATGGACAAGTATTTATTTATTCAACAGATAATGAAAAAGCAAACCAAGCCTTAGAAATGGTGGAAGATATTGTGAGAGAAGTAGAAGTCGGAGGAATATACTATGGAGAAGTTGTAAGGATAATGAACTTTGGAGCATTTATAGATTTAGGTTGTGGAGGAAAAGAAGGTTTATTACACATTTCTCAAATATCAAAAGAAAGGGTTAATAAAGTTGAAGATGTACTTCATGTAGGTGATAAAGTAACAGTAAAAGTAACAGGAATTGATGACCAAGACAGGATAAATCTTACTATGAAGGACTTATTAGATGACGTAGATAAAAATCAAGATACTAAATAACATAAGAATAAGTAAGTTGGAGAAAAATTTATTTATGAAAAATAGAGAAAAAATAATAGGCAAAGTAAGATATGTTTTTACATTACTTTGCCTATGTGCAATACTATATTTTACGTATCAAATTTATCAAAAAAATAATTTTGATAAATTTGTTAAATGTGAAAGTAATTTATATACATCAGAATTTATTAGAGATTCTGATATTAAGTTTTCTAATAAAAGAAGTTATAAAATATCTTCAGAAGAATATAATGATGCAATGTTTTATAAAACAGTAAAATTAGAAAAAAATCAGCCATACAAAGTTTCTTGTATGATAAGAACAGAAAATATAACTTCAAAAGAAAATAAATCTGGAATAGGTGCACAAATATCTATAGAGGGATCAACAGAGAGATCAATAGCAATAACAGGTACTTCAGATTGGAAAAAAATAGAATTAATATTTAATTCTAAAGATAGAGAAGAAGTTAATATTGGATTTAGACTAGGAGGCTACCTAGGAAATGCAAAAGGGAGTGCTTGGTTTTCAGATTTTAAATTGGAAGAGGGAACAGATTCTTCTAATAATAATGAATGGAATTTTGCGTGTTTTATTTTTAAGACAACAGATGTTACAATAGGAGATAAACAAAGCAAATTAAATGTTACTAATAGTGATATAAAAGATATAAAAGATACATTACAAAGATTTTCTTCTGCTTGTAATACATTGTCAAAAGGAAAAATGACTGCAAAATATACGATATATGAAATAGAAGAACCTCTTACAAAATTATCATATGATGATAAATTTGCATACTATGTTTCTCCAGAAGATGTAGAAGCACAGATAAAAGACATCATTTCTAATAATGAGTATGATCATATATTTGCTGTTATAAGGCTTCGGAGACGATAATAATAGAAACAACGACATTCAAGTAAATGACTGGATTGGATTAGGTTCAATGGACTATTATGGAATAGGTTTTTCAAATATAAGATTACCAAATAATTCAAATAGTTATATATATAAATATAATAAAAGCATAAATCAATTTCCAGAAGAAGTATTTTTACATGAATTTTTACATTCACTAGAAAGAACAGCAAAAGAGTATGGATATGAAATACCAGAACTTCATTCTTATGAACAATATGGTTATAAAAATGAGATGTTAGTAGGACAAAAAAAGTGGTATACAGATTATATGAATAAAAATATAAAAACTACTTCAGAATATGTTGGGTTACCAGAACAAGTATATAATTTAAAACCAGTCAAAAGCTCAGCCTTTAAATATGCGTATACAATAGAAGAATTTAAACAACCAGAAAATATAATAGAAGAATTAAAAGAAATATTTACTAATTTAATAAATAGAGTAAAATATTTAGATAAACGACAAAGTGATTAAAATTTAGGAAAGAGGAACAAAATTGAAAGTATCAGAATTTAATTATGATTTACCAAAAGAATTAATAGCACAAACTCCAATTGAAAAAAGAGATGAATCAAGGCTTATGATATTAAATAAAGAAAAACTAACAATAGAACATAAGAAATTTAAAGATATTATAAACTATTTAAATCCAGGAGATGTATTGGTAAGAAACAACACTAAAGTAATACCTGCAAGGCTGTATGGTAAGAAAGAAACTGGAGCAAATGTTGAATTTTTATTATTGAATAATATAGAAGGAGATATTTGGGAAACAATAGTAAGGCCAGGAAATAAATTACATGTAGGAACAAAAGTTATATTTGGAGATAATTTATTAGAAGCTAAAATTTTAGATATAATGCCAGGAGGAACAAGAAAAGTTGAATTTCAGTATAAAGGAATATTTAATGAAATTCTAGATGAAATAGGACTGATGCCACTTCCTCCATATATTCACGAAGAATTAAAACAAAAAGATAGATATCAAACAGTATATGCAAAATATAATGGCTCAGCAGCGGCTCCTACTGCAGGATTGCACTTTACTCCAGAATTATTAAAAAAAATAGAAGAAAAAGGAATTAATATAGCAAATGTAACCTTACATGTAGGAATAGGAACATTCAGACCAGTAAAAGAAGAAACTGTAGAAAATCATCAAATGCATTCAGAACATTTTTATATAAAACAAGAAGATGTAGAAAAGATTAATAAAGCAAAGAACAATGGTAATAGGGTGATAGCAGTGGGAACTACTTCTTGTAGAGTATTAGAAACTATTGCAGATGAAAGAGGTTTGGTAAAAGAGACAGAAGGAGATACACAAATATTCATTTATCCAGGATATAAATTTAAATGTTTAGATGGATTAGTAACAAATTTTCATTTACCACAATCAACTTTACTTATGTTAGTATCTGCATTAGCAGGAAAAGACTATATTATAAAAGCATATGAAGAAGCAGTAAAAGAAAGATATCGCTTTTTTAGTTTTGGAGATGCAATGTTAATTTTATAAATAAATAAAAAGGAGAATCTTATGAAACCAGCAGTAACGTATGAATTATTACATGAATGTAAACAAACAGGAGCGAGAAGAGGAATAATACATACTCCACATGGAGATATACAAACCCCAATATTTATGCCGGTGGGAACTCAAGCTACAGTAAAATCAATGACTCCTGAAGAATTAAAAGAAGAAGTAAATGCACAAATAATATTATCAAATACATATCACTTATATTTAAGACCTGGTAGCAAGATTGTAAAAGAAGCAGGTGGACTTCATAAATTTATGAATTGGGATAGACCAATTTTAACTGATAGTGGAGGATTCCAAGTATTTAGTTTAGGAGATTTAAGAACAATTAACGAAGAAGGTGTAGAGTTTAAATCTCATTTAGATGGAAGTAAACATTTTTTTCCTGAATCTGTAATGGAGATAGAAGAAGACTTGGGAGCAGATATAATAATGGCATTTGATGAGTGTTGTCCGTATCCATCAACATATGAGTATACTAAGCAATCAATGGAAAGAACAACCAGATGGGCAAAAAGATGTAAAAAGGCACATATAAATACAGATAAACAAGCTTTATTTGGAATTATTCAAGGAGGTTTCTATAAAGATTTAAGAGAGCAAAGTGCCAAAGAACTATTTGCTCTGGATTTACCAGGTTATGCAATTGGAGGTATTAGCGTTGGAGAACCAAAAGAAGAATTCCTTGATATTTTAAAACACACAACTCCTCTTATGCCAAAAGATAAACCAAGATATTTGATGGGAGTTGGATCACCAGATTATTTAATAGAGGCAGCAATTGCAGGAATTGATATGTGTGATTGTGTTTTGCCAACTAGAATAGCAAGAAATGGAACAGCAATGACATCACATGGAAAAGTTGTAGTTAGAAATGCTACTTATGAAAAAGATTGGGCACCTTTAGATTCAGAATGTGATTGCTATACTTGTAGAAATTATACAAGAGCTTACATTAGGCATCTTATAAAAACAAATGAAATTCTAGGAATAAGATTATTATCAATTCATAATTTAAAATTCTTGACTAATTTAATGGAAAAGGTTAGAATAGAAATAGAGAATGATAATTTAGGAAAATTTAAAGAAGAATTTTATAAAAAATATGGTTATGAAAAATAGGGGGAATACAAATGAATTTAATGGAAGAAAGTTTTCAAAATAAAGAGAAAAAAAAGAAAAAAAGAACAACAACTATTATATTAATTTTAATTGTAATAGTTTTAATATCTATTATTGGTATTTTAATATATTTAGCTCAAATTCAAAATAGCAAATTAAAAATATATTTAGATGGAAAAAATAATGAAAGTATAAAAGATACTTTACAAATAGGAGACGATGGAACAATATATGTTCAAATAAAAGCTATTGCTCCTTATTTAGGATATAAAAGTTTCGATGGAGATTATTTAGAAAAATCAGAAAATTCATATAAATGTTATGCTGAAACTAATGGAAATGAAGAAGTAGCTAATTTTGAGTTAGGTTCAAAAGAAATTTGGAAATTAGATATAACACAAGCAGATAATAATTATGAGTATGAAGAAACAAATTATCCAGTAAAATCAATAGATGGAAAATTATATGCTGAAAAAAGTGCAATAGAAAAAGCCTTTAATGTAAGTTTTGAATATGATAAAAATAAAAATACCATTACTATTTTAACAATGCCATATTTAATAAACGCATATACATCAAAAGTATTAGACTATGGCTACAAAGAGATTAGTGATGTATTTGCGAATAAGAAAGCTGTATTGAATGACATGATTGTAGTAAAAAAAGATGATAAAACAATGGGAGTAATTAGGGCAACAAATGGAGAACCTATATTAGAAGCTAAATATGACAATATTACTTATTTAGCTGATACAGGTGATTTTATAGTAGAGACTAATAAAAAATTAGGAGTTCTAGCTAAAGATGGTACGACAAAGATAAGAATAACATATGATAATATAAAATTAATGGATAGCCAATCAAAATTATTTTTAGTACAAAAAGATAATCAATATGGTGTATTAGACGTAAGGGGAAATATCAAAATAGATATTAATAATGATAATATAGGACTAGATGTAGATTTATCCAAATTTGAAAGAAATGATATAAAAAATAAATATATAATTGCTGACAAATTGATTCCTGTAAAGAAAGACAAATATTGGGGACTATATGATATAAACGGAAATAAAGTAGTAGATTATGTATATGATAGTTTTGGATATGTTTCTTCAAATAATAAGGTATATAGTTTATTAGTAATTCCTAATTATAACACAATAGTTGCTTGTAAAGATAAAAAGTATACATTAATAAATTCATTAGGTAAAGAATTATTTGCACCAATAGCTGATGATATTTATATTGATATCGAAGGTAATGATAAGAAATATATTATATCAGCAAATAATAGAACCTATAATGCAGAAGAATTTTTAAAAAGTTTAGGTGTTGTAGCAGTATCCCCAGAAAATAATAATAATGATAATTCAAATATAACAAATCAGACAAGTAAAGAGAATGTAGTACAAGAAGAACAGAGCAATGAACAAAATCAAGAGAATCAAAATAATAACGATGACGAAGAAAGTAATAATAATCAGGAAGAATAAAAATAAATTTTAAAAAGTAAATGTTTTTTTAAAAAAATATTTACTTTTTTTAAAAATTTGTATACAATATAAAAAAGAAAAATGTCAAAAAATAGGATAATATATAAAAAACGGAAGAAAATGTAAAAATGGGGAAGGAAGAGTTTTTAATGAAAATACTAATGTTAACATGGGAATATCCACCAAGAGTGGTAGGAGGAATTTCTAGAGTAGTATATGATATATCAAGAACACTATTAAAAGATGGTCATGATGTAACGGTAGTAACATATAGAGAAGGTAATGCTCCATATTTTGAAATAGATAAAGGAGTAAAAGTATATAGAGTAGATACATATATGATAAATCCTAATAATTTTATAGATTGGGTTATGCAATTAAATTTTAATATGATAGCAAAAGTAAATGAAATCATATCCGAACAAGGATATTTTGATGTTATTCATGCACATGATTGGTTAGTTGCATATACTGCAAAGACATTAAAAAATTCTTATAATATTCCCATAGTTGCGACAATACATGCAACAGAGGCTGGAAGAAATAGTGGAATACATGATGAACAACAAAGATATATAAATGATACAGAATGGATGTTAACATATGAATCTGCAGAAGTAATAGTTAATAGTAATTATATGAAAAATGAATTACAAAGATTATTTGGTTTGCCATATGAGAAAATAAATGTGATACCAAATGGTGTGAATTTAAGTTTATTTAATGGAGTTGAAAGAGATTATAATTTTAGAAGAAAATATGCAATGGATAATGAGAAAATCATATTATTTATGGGCAGATTAGTTTATGAAAAAGGAGTGCAACATTTAATATCAGCTATGCCTAAAATATTAGAGGGGTATAGAGACAGTAAACTTATAATATGTGGAAAAGGTGAAATGCAAGAAGAATTACAAAGACAAGCAGAAGCAATGGGTATAGGAAATAAAGTCTATTTTGCGGGTTATATGAATGGGAAAGATGTTCAAAAAATGTATAAAGCTGCAGATATAGCAGTATTTCCAAGTACATATGAACCGTTTGGAATTGTTGCATTGGAAGCGATGTTATCAGAAAATCCAGTTGTAGTGTCTGATATAGGTGGGTTAGATGAGATAGTAGAACATAGAGTAAATGGAATGAAAGCATATTGTGGTAATCCTAATTCAATTGCAGATTCTATTTTAGAATTATTATATGATTATAAATTATGTGCAGATATAACTAAAAAAGCAAAAAATAAAGTAAGAAATGAATATAATTGGAGTAAAATTGCTCAAGATACGCATTTTACATATCAGAAGGCAATATGTCAATCTGTTGCTGAAAAACAAAAAAGAGAATTAGAACAAGAAAGAGCAAAGAAAACAAGAAAAGTTAAAAATACAGAAAATGAAATCACAAATTTACTTAGCTTTAAAAAACGTCAGGCATATGCATAATAAAACAAAAGAAAAAATGCAGAGAAATCTGCATTTTTTGTATATATTTATTCATGATTAACATTGACAATAAAATAATAATTAAATTTGTAATTTCTACAAATTTAGCAAAAAAGTAGTGTATAATATAAATGTATTATTTTAAAAGAATATAAAAATGGAGGAAAAAATGAAAGAAACACAAGTAGAATTTAAATCGGGATTTGTAACATTAATTGGAAGAACGAATGTAGGAAAATCTACGTTGTTAAATTTACTAGTAGGAGAAAAAATTGCGGCGATTGCAAATAAAGTCCAAACAACAAGAACAGCAATAAAGGGAATAGTTAATAGAAAAAATTCTCAAATAATTTTTATTGATACACCAGGTATTCATAAGCCAAAAACAAAATTAAATGAAGCAATGGTAGATACATCTTTTATGAGTTTGAATGACAGTGATGTGGTTTTATTTTTGATAGAAGCTACAAGTACACAAATAGGTAAAGGTGATAGAATAATTCTTAATAAAATAAAAGAGTTAAAAAGAAAAACGATATTGATTATAAATAAAATAGATTTAATAAAAAAAGAAAATTTATTAAATTTAATAGATATATACAGTAAAGAATATAACTTTACATCAGTAATACCAATTTCAGCAACTAATATAAAATATAAAGAAATTATTTTAGATGAAATAGAAAAGAACTTAAAAGATGGTCCAGCATATTATAATATAGATGAATATACAGATCAAACTTTAAGGCAATTGGCAGAAGAAACTATTAGGGAAAAAGCTTTAAAATTATTACAAGAAGAAGTTCCTCATGGTATATATATAGAAGTAGAAAAAATGAAAGAAAGAAAAAATAAAAATAATGAACCAATATATGATATTGAAGCAACTATATATTGTTTAAGAAATTCACATAAAGGTATTATTATAGGCAAAAATGGTGAGATGCTAAAAAAAATAGGTAGATCTGCAAGGATTGATATGGAAAAAAATTTTGGTATTAAAATAAATTTAAAAACATGGGTAAAAGTAAAAGAAGATTGGCAAGATAACAATTCAATTGTGAATAAATTTAAATTGAAATAAAAATTAAATTGAATAAAACTGTTATAAAAAGCAAAAGATAAAATTAAAGGTAAAACTTTAATTAAATTATAAAGGAAGTGAAGCTTATGATAAGAAAAATAGCATGGAATACCTTTAAAAAAACAGGAGATATAAATGCATTTTTAGAATTAAAACAAATTGAAAATATAGAAGAACAAATAAATTCAGAAAAAATAAACAATATAGAAATAGAAAAGGATATAAAGAAAAATGGCAAATGTAAAGATGAATGGAATAATATTATCTGAAAGTAATCTAGGAGACTTTGATAAAATGCTAACAATGTTAACTCCTGGAATAGGAAAAATATCGTGTGTTGCTAAAGGGGCAAGAAGACCGAAAAGTGCCCTTTTAGCAGGCACGCAAATATTTTGTTTTGGTGAATATATTATGTATAAAGGAACCAATACATACCACATAAATTCAGTAGAGCCAATAGAAATTTTTTATAATTTAAGAACTGACCTGGATAAGTTAAAATATGCTATACATATAAATAAAATTATTAATGATATCACTAGTGAAAATCAAAATTGCTATAAAATATTACAATTGTTACTAAATACTCTTTATACAATATCAGAAACTGAAAAAAGTTTGGATTTAATTTTAAGCATCTTTAAAATGAGATTGTTAAGCATAACTGGATTTTTGCCTAATGTTGAAAAATGTACAACTTGTGAAGAAAAAGATAATATTACATCTTTTAGTATAAAAGATAATGGATTTAAATGTAATATGTGTGAAAAGCTAGACACATCTACAATTAAAATAAATGAAAGTACAAAAAACGCATTAAAATATATTATAACAGCACCATCTAAAAAGTTATACTCTTTTAATTTAAAGGATAAGTCATTAGATGAATTAAAATTAATATCAAAAATATACTTTAATGAAAAGATGGAAAAAGAATATAAGTTGGAAGAATTGTTTTAATTATCAAAAATAACATAGAGATTAAAAAATAAAAAACAATTTAAAAATAAAATCAAAAAAATCTAAATATATATTGACAAAAACATAAAAAACATTTATAATTTATAATTGTTAGGAGAAAATTGCAGGTGTAGTTCAATGGTAGAACCTCAGCCTTCCAAGCTGATGACGTGGGTTCGATTCCCACTACCTGCTC
>CANRCM010000003.1 GCA_947629085.1 uncultured Clostridia bacterium | reverse complement strand
GCTTAAGCCCAGAAGTGCCAGTACAAAAGCCTTCTAGGCTAAGAGCAAACCACCCGTTTTACGGGTGGTTATGATTATATTAAATATTAGATTGTAAAATTAATGTGCATCAGTTAAATTTTGTTTTAAGATAACTTTAATTATAGTTCCCTCTTGTACTTGTTCATCTTTGGGAGGATCTTGAGAAATAACAGTTCCACTGCCTTCTATATTAATATTTAAATTCTTCTGCTTTAAAATATTAGTTGCTTGATATGCATTCATTCCTTTTAAATCTGGTACAGTAATGGAAGTTGCAACGTTACTATCTTCTCCATAAAGTATTATTATTGAGTTTTTTGATAAATAAGAACCAGGTTTTGGTGTTTGTTCTACAACTAAAGTATTGTTTGCATCTCCAGACACATATGATTTTGTAGTAAATCCTGCGCTTTTTAATGTTTTTTCAGCTTCGGCGACTGTTTTATTCCTTATATCAGGTACTATTATATAATTATTGGCATTTGTATTACTAGAAGTGTCTTCTGATGAAGGGATTCCTAAATAAGGTAAAATCTCTGATAACATTTGTGAAACAACAGGTCCAGCTAGTTGACCACCTTGATGATTATTTTTTGGTGGATCATACAAGGTTAATAATAAAACTAGTTGTGTATCTTCAATAGGAGAAATTGCTACATAAGAAGCTACATAGCCCTCCTCTGTTTTAGTATATATTGGCTCAGAAGTACCTGTTTTTCCTCCAATTGAATATCCATTTACAGCAGCATGCCTACCAGTTCCAGTAGTTACTACAGATTCCATCATTGATTTTACTTGATTTGCAGTATTTTTGGAAATTACTTGTCTAACTTCAGTAGGAGCAATATCAGTTGTTGCTCCAGTATCAGTATTAGTAATCTGTTTTACAATTCGTGGTTTCATTAGTATGCCATCATTTGCAACACAAGATATAGCTGTTGCCATTTGTAAAGGAGTAACATTTAATCTTTGTCCAAAAGACATAGTTGCTAATTCTACAGGCCCGACCTTATCAAGATTTTGGAATATACTACTTTGTTCCCCATATAAACCAGAATTTGTAGAATTAAATAATCCAAACGCATGATAATATTTATATAAAGTAGGAGCACCAACTTTTTTACCTAATTGCATAAAAGCAGGATTACAAGAATTGCATAAAGCTTGTCTTAGACTTTGAACACCATGTGGTTCTGCTCTCCAACAAGAAATTTTTAATGGTTCTGAAGCCGAAGCATCTTCAAATTGCTCATAACCTTTACAATAAAAATCACTTGTATTATCAGTTGTAATTTTATTTTCTTCTAAAGCAACAGAAGCAGTAATAATTTTGAAAACAGAACCCGGTTCATAAGTTTCTGCTACAGATTTATTTGACCACATTTTATATAATGCTACACTTTTCTCCTCATCAGAAAGAGAATTATAAGTTCCTTCTAAATTAGAATTAGGGGTGTAAGGTTCATTAAGATTATAATTAGGATAACAAGCCATACCTAAAATATCACCATTTTTAGGATTCATTACAATCACATTGCCACCTTTTTTACAATTATTATCTTCAACGGCTTGTTGTAAATATTTTTCAATTATTGTTTGTATATTTAAGTCAATTGTTAAAGTTAAATTATTACCATTTTCAGCTGAAATATAAGTTTCTTCTGCATTAGGAATTTCTTGTTGATTACTTCCTTTGGAACTAACAATTTTTCCGTGGAGTTCCTGTTAAAATAGAATCCCACTGTGATTCTATTCCACTTAAACCTTGATTATCATTACCACAAAATCCTATTACATTAGAAGCGACACTATTATAAGGATAATATCGTTTAGTATCTTCATCAATGTTAATTCCTATAGAAATATCATTTTCATTCATCCATGTTTTTAATTGATCTACTTTTTCTTGTTCTACTTTTTTTATAATAGTTTCTACTTGTGATTTGCTAGATACTTTATTTAAAACTTCATTATAATCTAAATTAAAAATTTCAGAAAGTCCCTTTGCAACTTTTTCCTGTAAATTCTTTGTAGATTCTTCAGAAGATTTTATAAATTTACTTGGATTTACAGTTATAGTATCAACTTGTGCACTAATTGCTACAGCTTTTCCGGTTGAATCATATATATTACCACGCTTAGGACTAATTATTTGATTAATAGTTTGTTGACTATAAGCCAATTCCTTTAAATAGTTTCCTTGTACAAATTGTAAAAATCCTATTCTACATATTAATAAAAACAGTATTATTATAGTAGCTAATAAAGTAAATTTTAATTTTTTAAAATGAATAAAATTTCGCGAATTTAAGTTGGTATTTATTTTTAATACTTTTGATTTATTTTTTAAATTTTTTTTATTTTTCATATATATGCCTCTTTTGTTTTATTTTCCATTATATTTTATATTAAAAAATAGTAAAAATCAATAAAAACTTGAAAAACAAAAGTATTTATAATAAAATATATTTGTTGTTTAGTCATATTAAATATAAGTAATATTTTAAAAGTATAGTTTATTAATAAAGTATAGAAATGGAGAATAATATGGAAAGCATACTTGAAGAAACTAAATTTATAATGAAAAAACATAATATAAGAGCAAATAAATCATTAGGACAAAACTTTTTAATAAATGATAGTGTTGTAAATCAGATAATAGATAGTAGCGACATAAAAGAAAATGATTTAGTAATAGAAATAGGACCAGGATTAGGAACATTAACAAAATATTTATTAGAAAAATCAAGAAAGGTTATATGTATAGAGCTTGATACTAAAATGATAAAAATTTTAGAAGAAAGATTTAAATTATATGATAATTTAGAAATAATAAATGAAGATGTTTTAAAAGTAAATTTACAATCTATTATAAAAAGAGAAAAAGAAAATAGTAATATAGAAAATATAAAAATAGTAGCAAATTTACCATATTATATAACAACTCCTATAATAATGAAGTTATTAGAAGAAAAATTAGATTTAGAAAGTATAGTAGTAATGGTACAAAAAGAAGTCGCTGATAGATTAATTGCAATTCCAGGAGATAAAATTGCAGGAGCTATTACATATACAGTATATTATTATTCCATAGGAGAGAAAGTAGAAGAGGTTCCTAAAGAGTATTTTATCCCAGAGCCAGAAGTAACATCAGAAGTAATTAAATTAAAAATACGTAAGGAACCACCAATAAAAGTTAAAGACGAAGAGTTGATGTTTAAAATAATAAAAAATGCATTTATGCAAAGAAGAAAAACATTATTGAATGCTTTAAATAATTCTAATGTATTTAAAGATAAATATGAAGGCATAGAAATATTAAATAGTATAGGATTAGATCAAAATATAAGAGCAGAGAAATTAACTTTACAAGATTTTGCAAATATTGCCAATAAAATTTTATAAATGTTATTTAAAATTAGAAAAAAATATGTTATACTATAATTATAGAAAGTATAAAATAGGGAGAATAGAATGAATCAGATTTTAATCACTGAAAAATTATATATAACGCCTGAATTAAAAAGAAAAAAAAAGATATATAGATTTAACTTCTTTTTATCTATATTTTTAGTATGTGTTTTAGTTTCATTATATATATATGCTGAATATGATAGAAATAAAAGTGAAGAAGTATCACAGGGAATAATGAGTGATTTTAATAATGAAATTCCAGAAGATACTACTATAGCTAAAAATAATGTTTTAATTGTAGTTTTAGATGACCAAGAGAATATAGAAGAATCATCTGCAAATCCAAGTTCAATATCAGGAAATAAAAAGACAGTACAGACAACTAGTGAAGGATATAAATATACAACAATTGCAACCATAAATATTCCTAAAATAAATTTACAATATCCTGTATTAGATGGAAAAACAGATTCAGAAGCAGAAACAGAAGCATTACTAAAAATATCACCAACTAAATTTTGGGGAGCTAATCCAAATGAAGTAGGGAATTTTTGTATAGTTGGACATAACTATAGAAACTCAAAATTTTTTAGTAAAGTGCCAACATTAGTAAATGGTGATATTATAGAAATTACAGACTTGGAAGGTAAAACACTTAGATATTCAATATATAATAAATATGAGGTAATTCCAGAAGACTTAAGTTGTACATCACAGTTAACAAATGGAAAAAAAGAAATAACATTGATAACTTGTACTAATGATAGTAAAATGAGGGTAATTGTAAAAGCAAGAGCAGTATAAAAATATTTAATTGAAAAACAAATAATAATATATAAATCTAAAGTATGTGAAAATCACATACTTTTTTTTGCACTTTAAATTATAATATTTCATAAAATAGTAAAAAGAAAAAAAGGAGGAACATATAGTGGCAAAAATACTTATTTTTAATAATGATTCTGACAGAATGGAAGTATATTATAGGGGTGAATCTGAGCCAATGCCATATAATACTAATGGAACTTTAAAAGTAAGAGAATTTAGAGGTTCAAGTAGAAGTAACATTTTATGGACAACGAAAAGAACTATGCAAAGTTGGAATAGTCAAAGATATATATTTGGTGGACCAATACCTGTTGGCTTTGCTTTTAAACGACCTTATGAAGGAGGACATGGAAATTTTAGTCAACACTATGCTGGCGTTGCGTTTGACGTAGGGCAAACATTATCAACAGTAAGAAGGAATCAATTATGGAATAGTGCTAAAAATTCAGGAGTATGGTCGTATGTAGAACCACAATCATTAACTCCTACTTGGGTACATTTTGATAGAAGATTTGGAACACCTGCATGTAGTACGGGAGGATATCCTTTAGTGAAAAGAGGAAGTGTTAGTAATTATGTTTGTATAGCACAAGATGATTTAAATACATTAGGATTTAGAACAGGTGGTTTAGATGGAGTTTTTGGAGCAGCTACTCAGCAAGCAGTTATTAATTATCAAAGATCAAGAGGACTTTCTGCAGATGGAATTGTAGGATGTAATACTTGGCGTTCCTTGCAAGAGAATGTTGTAGGAACAGGTGCAACAAGTACAACTATAAATTAGTAAATATATAAAAATTTAATAAAATATTTAAGTGGGTGTTAAATTTTATATTTGCATCTACTATTTTATATGTAGATATCCATTTAAATATCTAATTATACAAGTATGAACAAATTGAGAATAAGTAATTCCATCTTTTTTTAGTTTTTCTGAAAAATCATTATTTAAATTACGATCTATCTTTAATAACCTTGATGTTTTTGTTTCTTTTTCTTTTTCCCACTCTGCTTTATAATTTCTTTTAAAATCATTCATGATACATCTCCTTGATTTTTCTTAATTTATCGTATATAATTTATATGCAAGAGAGGAAATACCCTCTCTCGACTTAGTCAAACATATGGTGTATATCCAATATGTTTTGCCAAAGTTGTTTGCGATGAGCTTGTAGCTGTCTGTTTTTACCGATAGAAGCTATAAGCTTTTTAAATTGTAGAAACATACGTACTACCTCCTTAACTGTACTCATTATACAACGTATATACGTAAATGCCAACACTTTTTTACAGAAAATTAAAAATAGATATTTTTTCGTATATCCAAAGGCATTTATTTAAAATTATAGAAATTTTACTGTGAATTTAATTAAAAGTTAATGAAATATGCTGATAAAAATAAAAAAATAAAAAAATTTTCAAAAAATACTTGCAAAATAGTAAAAGTTATATTAAAATTTACTTGAAGTGGAGAAAAGTGGAACAAAGTGGTAATAAAGTGGAGAGGAGGAAACCATATTGTTAATTGGTGAATACGAACATTCTCTAGATGTAAAAGGCAGAATGATAATGCCTGCTAAATTAAGACAAGATATGGGAGAAAAGTTCATCGTAACAAAAGGATTGGATGGATGTTTATTTGCGTTTTCACAAAATGAATGGTTAAATTTTGAAACAAAGCTAAAATCATTACCACTATCAGATAAAAATGCTAGAAACTTTGTAAGATTTTTCTTATCTGGAGCAACAGAGTGTGAACTAGATAAACAAGGAAGATTTCTAATTCCTAATAATTTAAGACTAGCAGCTAATTTACAAAAGGAAGCCGTAATAATAGGAGTAGGAACTAGACTAGAAATATGGAATAAATCAACTTGGAGTAAATGTGATGAAAAAATATCTGCAGATGAAATTGCAGAAAACATGACAATGTTAGGTATATAACTTGAAAAAGTTTATATAGAAACTTAAGAAAAAAGTACATAAGAAATTAAGAGGAATACAAAAGATAAAAATACAAAAGATAGAGGCACAAAGGAATTAGAAAGTACAAAAGAAGAAATAACAAATGAAAAAAATACATAAGAAAAAATGATACAAAAGATAAAATTACAAAAGATAAATTACGAAAAAAATGCTATTTTAAACCAAAAGAAAAAACAAAAATATATTACAGCTGGTAATTTTAAAATGCCAGCTGAAATGCGTTATAGAGAGGTGCTAAATTGGAGTTTAAACACAAACCAGTAATGCTTAAAGAATGTATAGAAGGATTAAATATAAAACCTGATGGAATTTATATAGATGGAACTTTGCGGTGGAGCAGGACATAGTAAAGAAATATTAAAAAAGTTAAACAAAGAAGGATTATTAATTGGAATAGATAGAGATTTAGAAGCATTAGAGGCAGCAAAAAATAATTTGAAAAAATTTTCAAATGTAAAATATGTATATGATAATCATGATAATATAAAACAAATATTAGAGAGACTAAATATAGAAAAGGTAGATGGAATACTGTTAGATTTAGGAGTTTCTTCTTATCAATTAGATGAACGAAATAGAGGTTTTAGCTATTTAGGTGAAAATGAATTAGATATGAGAATGGATAAAACCCAAAAACTAACAGCAAAAGAAGTTATAAATACTTATCCAGAAGAAAAATTAGCAAATATAATTTATGAATATGGAGAAGAAAGGTTTTCTAGGCATATTGCAAAAAATATTTGTATTGATAGAAAAAAAGAATTTATTAATACAACTAAGCAATTAGTAGAAATAATAGAAAAGTCTATTCCAAAATCAAAACAAAAAAGCGGACATCCTGCTAAAAAAACATTTCAAGCAATAAGAATAGAAGTAAATAATGAGATAGAACCATTATATGAAACAGTTATAAACTGTATAAAATGTTTGAATACAGGAGGAAGGATATGCATTATAACATTTCATTCCTTGGAAGATAGAGCTGTAAAAAATGCATATATAGATTCAGCTGGAAAATGTAAATGTCCAAAAGATTTGCCATATTGTGTATGTGGAGCAAAATCTCTAGGAGAGATTATAACAAGAAAACCAATAATTGCAACTAAAGAAGAACAATTTAATAACTCAAGAAGTAAAAGTGCAAAATTACGAATATTTGAAAAAAGATAAAGGGAGGTGAAGTAATTTATGTCAAGAAGTAGATATGAATATAGTACAAGCCCAAGAAAATTGCAACCAGATTATAGTCCAAGAAAAAAGACAAGATCTAATAATTTACATATAGTAAAAGATAGACCTAGACAAGAAGTAAAGATAACTAAAAAACAAAAAGATAGAAGAAAAAAGCTTACTATAATGGTAGCAGTTATATTTTTATTATTATTGACTATAAGTTACAGAAACTCTCAAATAAATGAAAAATTTAGTGAAGTTCAAAATTTAAAAAAAGAATTATCAAGTATTCAAAAAGAGAATGAACAGTTGAAAGTAAATATTGAGAATGGATTAAACTTAAATAATATAGAAAAACTAGCAAAAGAAAAATTGGGTATGCAAAAATTAACTAATAGGCAAACCTTATATGTAAGCTTACCAAAAAAAGATTATGTAGAACCAGCTTCAGAAGAAGTAAAAAAAGAAGAAAATAAAAATTGGCTTGAAAAAATAATAGATAGTATATTTAATAAATAATTAAAATAAAAGAAAATATGAAATTGCATAAATAGAAATCTTCCTAATAAAATTTATTAGGAGGATTTTTTATGATTGAAACAAAACTTTCAACAAAGAAAAAAATGAGAAATACATTATTTATATCTTTTATAGTAATTATATGTTTGATAGTAAGGCTAGGATTTATTCAGTTTGTTCAGGGAAGTGAATTATCCAGCTTAGCATATAGGCAGCAAACCTTAGATAGAGTCATAAATCCTAAAAGAGGAACACTGTATGATGCTACAGGACAAAAAATTTTAGCTGTTAGTAGTACGGTAGAAACTATATCAGTCAATCCAGGTAATATAGATAAAGCAAATAAGGAAAAAGTAGCAAAAGAATTATCAGATTTATTTGAACTCGATTACGAAAAAACCCTGAAAAAAGTAAGTAAGAGAAGTTCAATTGAAGTGATTCAGAAAAAGGTAGAAAAAGAAAAAGCAGATGAATTAAGAGTGTGGATGGAACAAAATAATATAACAACAGGAATAAATATAGATGAAGATACAAAAAGATATTATCCATATAGCAATTTTGCTTCGCAAATTATAGGCTTTTGTGGAAGTGATAATCAAGGATTAGATGGAATTGAAGCTAAATATGATACAGAATTAAAAGGAAAACAGGGAAGTATTCAAAGGCATACTGATGCAAAAGGTGGAGAAATTGGGAAAGAAGGAGAAAATTATGTATCTGCGATTGATGGAAACGATTTAGTTTTAACAGTAGATTTTACTATTCAATCTATTGCAGAAAAATATTTACAAGAAGCATGCATAGATAATGAGTGCACAGATGGTGGAAATGTTATTATTATGAATCCACAAAACGGAGATATCTTAGCAATGGCAACATATCCATCATATAATTTAAATGAGCCTTATGAAGCATATACAGAAGAATTAGAACAAAATTGGGAAGAAATGGATCAGTCAGAAAAGACAAAAAACTTACAAGCTGTATGGAGAAATAGAGCAATAACCGATACATATGAGCCGGGTTCTGTATTTAAATTAATTACTTCATCAGCAGCATTAGAGGAAGGAATAACTGATACAGATAATGAAGGAGAATTTACATGTACTGGAGGTATCGAAGTTGCAGGAGTAAGAATTAAATGTTGGAGATATTATAGACCACATGGTTCAGAGAGTTTAAGACAGGCACTAATGAATTCTTGTAATCCTGTTTTCATAGGTTTAGGACAGAAACTAGGAGTACAAACATATTATACATATTTAAACAAATTTAAATTGTTAAATAAAACTGGAATAGATTTACCAGGAGAAGCAAACAGTATATTTTTAGCAGAGAATAAGGCAGGGCCTGTTGAACTTGCGACAATTAGTTTTGGCCAAAGATTTGAAATAACTCCTATACAGCTAGCAACAGCAGTGTCGGCTATTGCAAATGGTGGGGAAAGTATAAAACCAAGAATAGTAAAACAGATAATAAATAGTGAAACTAAAGAAATTACAGATATAGCAGTACAAAAAGATGAAAGAGTTATATCAAAAGAAACATCTGAAAAAGTTTTAGGTATGATGGAATCAGTTGTATCAGAAGGTACTGGTAAAAATGCAAAAGTTGCAGGATATAGAATAGGCGGTAAAACAGGAACTTCTGAAGATGGGGTAAATACTAATAAATACGTAACATCATTTTGTGGAGTAGCTCCAATTGATAATCCTCAAGTGGTAGTATTAGTTACACTATATAATCCGACAGGAGAAGGGGGACACCAAGGTGGAGGAGTTGCAGCACCTGTAGGTGGAAAAATATTTAGTGAAGTTTTGCCTTATTTAGAAGTAACACAAGGAAATAAGGAAGAAATAGAAGAAATAGAACAGGTACAAACACCAGATATATTAGGGAAAACAATCTTGGAGGCAGAAAAAATATTAAAAGCAAGTGGATTAGAATTAAATATTGAAAATGAAATAGATGAATTGGATAAAGAAAATATAACAGTAAAAGAACAAGTACCTAATGCAGGAATAACAGTAAATAAAGGAAGTAAAGTTACAATAAAATAAACAAATTATATTAAAATATGTAAAAAATTAAATTCATAACTACTAGTAAAAAAGTAGTTATGAATTTAATTAATTTATTAAATAATAATTGTTTAAAACTATAATCATTTCTCTATTTTACCACAAGCAATTTTATTTCCAGAATTTCCGACTAGGTTGAGTAGTAAAATCATCGGGCATATCATGAATAATTATAACTTTACCAATTATATCATCTAATTTAAATTTATTAATTAAAACATTCATATAAGAAAAACCATTATTTTCAATTAATGGAGGTAAATCTCCAGCATGATATGGATGCTTACAATTATTAGGATTATAGTGCGCTTTTGCATTTGCAAACGGATCTTCATTGTTTCCACTACAAGATGTTCCGTTCATGAATATGAAAACCAAAAAAATTACCATTACATGGATTATTTGATTTAGGTAATCCATTAATCTTTGCAGTCATCACGATACCGTTTTTAACTTTTTTAAAATATACAAAGCCGTTTATATTAGGATATTGTTTACTTCCTTTTATATGAGCTTTTGCATCATAAAGAATAGATGAAAACATAATTACACTCCTATTTAAGTTTTATATTAATATTGTATTACAAAAAAAATAAAGTGTGAAAAAAAGATTAAAAAGTGATATAATTTAAAAAAATTATATTTATATAAACAAGGAAAAGAAAATGGAGAATTATTTAGATTTAAAAAATAATAAAGATAATCAAAAGTTGAAATTAGCAGGTGAAATTATAAGAAAGGGAGGAATTATAGTATTTCCTACAGAAACAGTTTATGGTATAGGTACAAATGGGCTAGATAAAAATGCTATAAAAAAATTATATGAAGTAAAAAAAAGACCATTAAATAAACCAATTAGCTTATTGGTATCAGATTTTGAGATGATAGAAAAAGTGACTAAAGATATTACAGATATAGAATATAAACTCATGAAAAAATTTTTCCCAGGACCGCTTACTATTATATTGAAGAAAAAGAATATTATACCGGATAATTTAACAAATAATGAAAATACTGTTGGTATTCGTATGCCGGAAGAAGAAATCACAAAAAAACTTATAGAATATGCTGGAGTGCCAATTGCAGCTTCTAGTGCTAATCTTTCTGGAGAACAAAGTGGAATAGATTTTAACAATATATTGGAAGACTTTAAAGAAAAGATAGACTATTTTATTGATGGTGGTAAAAGTAAGTTAGGAATCAGTTCTACAGTAATAAAAATAGTAGATGGTATTCCATATATTTTAAGAGAGGGCAGTATTAAAGAGGAAGAAATAGAGAAATATATCAAAAAATGTAATAAAGATGTAACAAAAATAACATATAAATGTAAAAAGAAATTCAATCAATAATGATATAATGATATTAAATCTATGAAATGGGAGATATCAAATATGAAAATATCAAAAAAGATAGTTATAACTATGATTTCATTAATTGTTATTTTTACAGTTGCATCATATGCAAATTTTGAAAATAGTCAAACTTGTAGAATTAATAAATCTAAAGAATTTGAAAAATGGGAAAAATTATCTGATGAAGAAAGAAAAAATGTAATAGAACCAATGTATACAGCTATAGATACAAA
Organism: uncultured Clostridia bacterium; assembly: GCA_947629085.1. Classification (GTDB taxonomy): domain Bacteria; phylum Bacillota; class Clostridia; order TANB77; family CAG-508; genus CAG-269. The sequence goes on along the minus strand of CANRCM010000003.1, from coordinate 43,856 downwards.
AGAAACAATTAAAAGATCAACATATAATAATTTATTTAATAATCTAGGTACTTCAACATATGGAAAAAAATATGATTTAAGAGATTTTAGAGAACCAATAAACAAGATAAAAGTAAAAAACCAGAAAAAAACTGGCTCTTGTTGGGCTTTTTCTTACTCTAGTATGGTAGAGACCACACTTTTTAATAAAGAAAAAAATTTATATAAAGAATTTTCTCCAATGCATGTAGATTATAAAACTGCAAAGATGTATAATCGAAGAGTGGGAGATTCAGGAACAATGTTTATGGAAATGGCATATAGTGCGGATAGATATGGACCAATTTATGAGGAAGAGTTACCTTTTGAAAGTGTATATAATGAGAAAGAGAATAAACAAAATAATTATTTTTTATCAGATGTAGATAAAGTTTCAACTGATCAAGACTCAGAAGTTAAAATACAGGATATTTCTTTTATAGCTATGATAAATAAAGAATTTGATAAAACAGAAGTAAAGTATTATTCTGGAAATACAAAAATTACTAAACAAGAGATGAATACTATTAGAGAACTTATAAAAAAACATATTAAAGAAAATGGAGCAATAACAACACAGTTTTTTTCTGATATTGCAGTAACTGAAAATAATGAATATATTAGTCAAGGAAATTTTTATAATAACCAAACAAATGCATATTATTGTAATGATTCTTCAAAAAGTGCTAATCACGCACTTACGATTGTTGGATGGGATGATGAATATAAAAAGGAAAATTTTGCAGAAGGAAATCAACCTTTAAATGATGGAGCATATATTGTATTAAATTCTTATGGTGAGGAATTTGGGGAATCTGGATATTTTTATGTTTCATATGATGATGTTTGTATAGAGCAATTAATGGTAGGCATAAAATCAATATCTACGTATGATGAAAATAATAAAAAAGCAGATTATATATATCAATATGATGAACTAGGATTAAATCAAGATATTTTCTTAAACAATTCAACTGCATATTCTGCTAATGTATTTACAAGGAAGTCAGATGAAGTAGAATATATTAATGAAGTAGGAATATGGTTAGATGTTACTGAAGGTATTGAAGTATATATATCAAAAGATGGAGAACTTAGTAATTATGGAAATCCAGTAGCAAGTTATACAGGAAGCAATGCTTTAGAATCAGGTTATCATACAATAAAATTGTCATCACCTATTAAACTAGAAAAAAATAAATTTGCTGTTATTGTAAAATATATTAATACAGAAAATGTAGCTATACCAATAGAATGTAACTTAAAGGACTCTGAATTTTCATCTGAAAATACATTATATGATAAAGCATCTTCAAATTCCAAAGAAAGTTATGTGTCTGAAGATGGTAATGAATGGAAAGATATTTATGATTTGAAATTGAATACAACTAATAAAACTTATACATTAAGAAATACAAATGCATGTATAAAAGCGTTTACAACTTTAATTGAAGACGGTCAGTCACAAGGAACTAATATATCTGTAACAGGAGTGAAATTAAATAAATATTCAGAAACAATAGAGGTGGGAGATGAACTAAATTTAGTAGCAACAATAGAACCATCCAATGCGACTAATAAAGATGTAAAATGGTCTTCAAGTAATAATGATATAGCAACAATTACAGAAGAAGGAATAATAAGAGCTGTAGCTGAGGGAAAGGCAACAATCACAGTGACAACTGATGATGGACACTATACAGCAAATTGCGAAATAACAGTTACTAAAAAAACAAATAAAGATGATGATATTTATAAAGAAGAATCAAAAAAGGATGATAGTTTGGTAAAAAATAATACGAATGGAGATTCTACAATAGCTAATAAAATCTTACCATTTGCAGGAACTAAATTTGTAATAATTTCAATAATAATGATATTAGGTTTAGGATCTATATTCTATATTAAGTATAAAAAGTATAAAGATGTGAAATAAATAAAAAGATGATATTTCAAACCTAAGATTTTCTTAAGAATTTTATATAAAAGAAAATCTTAGGCTCTTTTTTAATAATAAAGAATAGAAACGATTATAAAATAATAAAATATATTAATAAATGATTATAAAATTTAAAAATAAACTTAAAAAAACTCTATACAAAAAGCGAAATTAGTTATATAATGTAAAAAAATTGGCGACAATAATTTGACGCTTATGGTTTATTAATAATCGAAAGGATTGATAAAGAATGAAATTAAAACAACTATTAGTAGGTTTAGAAAATCTAAAAGTAAAAGGAAATTTAGAAATTGAGATAAACGGAATTGAAAAAAATTCTAAAGAGGTCAAAGAAGGATATTTATTTGTAGCAATAAAAGGATTTGCAGTAGATGGTCACGCATTTATTAAAGATGCTGTCAAAAATGGAGCAACTGCTGTTATGATAGAAGAGGGATGTGATTTAAAATCAATTAAAGTTCCAGAAAGTATTACAGTAGTAATGGCTAAAAATACAAGAGAAGCTTTAGCAATTACGTCTAGTAATTTTTATGGAAATCCATCTAGTAAATTTAAATTAATTGGAGTAACAGGAACAAAAGGAAAAACAACAACAACATTTATGATTAAAGAAATTCTAGAAAGAGCAGGAAAAAAAGTTGGTTTAATAGGAACAATTGCTACTTATATTAATGGTAAAAAAATTCAAGATAGTGATAGAACTACACCAGAAAGTTTAGAATTACAAAAAATATTTAAAGATATGGTAAATGAAGGAGTAGAAGCTGTAGTAATGGAGGTTTCTTCTCAAAGTTTAAAACTACATAGAGTAGATGGATGTGAATTTGATATAGTATTATTTACAAACTTTTCAGAAGATCATATTAGTCCAAATGAACATCCTGACATGCAAGATTATTTTAATTCGAAATTAAAATTATTTGAAATGTGTACAACAGGTATTGTAAATGTAGATGATTTACATGGTACAAAAATCTTAAAATTATTTCCTAATAATGATATAATCACATATGGAATAGATAATTATGCGAAAGTTTTAGCGAAGGATATTACTGTAACAAATTCTTATGTTGATTTTAGGGTAAAAATAACAGATAGGAATGAAAGAGTAAAAACAAAAATACCAGGAAGATTTAGTGTGTATAATTCTTTAGCAGCAATATGTGTTGCACAGAAATTTGGTATTTCATCAGATGTTGTAAAAACAGCATTAGAAGAAATTAAAGTTCCAGGAAGATCTGAATTAGTTGATAATAAATTAGAAATTCCAATTATGATAGATTATGCACATTCACCAGAAAGTTTGCAAAATATACTACAAGCTGTAAAGTCTTATACAAGAGGAAAAGTTATTAGTGTATTTGGATGTGGAGGAGATAGAGATAGTGGGAAAAGGGCAATTATGGGAGAAATTTCAGGAAGAATAGCAGATTATACTTTTATTACTTCAGACAATCCAAGGACAGAAGATCCGCAAAAAATAGTAAATCAAATAGAAGAAGGAATGAAAAAAACAAATGGCAAGTATTCTGTTGTGGTTGACAGAACAGAAGCAATTCAGCAAGCAATAAAAATGGCTACAAAAAGAGATATTATAGTGTTAGCAGGAAAAGGGCATGAACCATATCAAGAAATTAATGGAGTTAAATATCCATATGATGAAAGAATTATAGTAAAAGATTTAATAGAAAAAATAAAATAAACTAAAGGAAAGGTTTGAGAAGATTGAAATTAGAAACTTTAGTATTAATAGTCTCTTTTATAATATCAATTATATTAGGAATTATTATTATACCAATATTAAAGAAATTAAAAATAGGACAAATAGAAAGAGATGATGGACCAGAGTCGCATTTAAAAAAACAGGGAACGCCTACTATGGGTGGAATAATTATGATAATTACTATGATTATAGTAATTATAGGATTATATATTTATTTGACAGCTAATGAGATGGGAGACTTAGCAAGCAAACTACTTCCATTGTTATTACTAACAGTTGGATTTGGGGTAATTGGTTTTATAGATGATTTTAAAAAACTAGTTTTAAAAAATACAAAAGGTTTAAAACCAACTCACAAAATGATAGGCTTGTTAATAATTTCTGTTGCATATGTACTTTATCTAATATATATACTAAAATTAGGAACAAACACATACATTCCAATACTAAAAAAATATTTATGGATGCCAATTTATGTGTATATTCCCTTTGCAGTTATAGTAATACTTGCTACAACTAATGCTATAAACTTAACTGATGGAGTAGATGGACTTTCTTCAAGTGTTTCAGCAATTATTCTTACATGTTTAACCGTTATAGGAATAAAATTAAGTGTACCAGAAATTTCAATATTTGGAAGTGTTGTAATAGGAAGTGCTTTAGGGTTTTTAATGTTTAATTTGCATCCAGCAAAGGTAATTATGGGAGATACTGGTTCATTATTACTTCGGAGGAGTAATTTCTGCAATGTCATTATATTTAAAAATTCCAATATTACTTATAGTTATTGCATTGATACCAGTAGTAGAAACATTATCAGTTATTATTCAAGTAGCATATTTCAAAAAAACAGGTAATAGAATATTTAAGATGGCACCTTTACATCATCATTTTGAATTATCAGGATGGAAAGAAAGTAAAGTTGTAATAATATTTAGTTTAATTACATTAATTTTATGTATTGTTGGTATTTGTATTATATAAATATATAGGAAGGAACGATATAAATGGCAATAAAGAGAAAAGAAAGAAGTTTTTCAAGTTTTGTAAATAATCCAATTGATTTCACATTATTAATAACAATATTCTTATTATTATCAATTGGATTAGTTATGGTTTTATCTGCTAGCTCTCCTTCTGCACTTGCAGAAAGTGGAAATAGCTATGCATTTTTTTCGAAACAATTGATTTTTGCAATTTTAGGAATTGTAGCTATGTTATTTATATCAAAAATTGATTATAGATTTTATCAAAAATTTTACAAACATGCATGGTGGATTGCTTTGATATTACTAGCATTAGTGTTAATTGCAGGTAAAACAATAAACGGAGCAAAAAGATGGATTTATATAACAGAAACACTATCTTTTCAACCTTCTGAGATAGTAAAAATATTGATGATAATTTTTTATGCAGGAATATTAACAAAAAATAGAGATCAATTGAATAAGTATGGGCAAGGTTTTATAAAACATATATGTTTATTATTACCCATTATTGGATTACTTTTATTAGAGCCACATTTTAGTAGTTCAATTGTAATTATAGGAATTTGTTCTATTATGATGATAATGGCAGGTTGTAAGTTCTGGCACTTTTTAGCAAGTGGAGGTATTGCAGGAATACCAGCAATGATTCTATTAATTATAAAAGAACCATATAGATTGCAGAGAGTTGTAACCTTTTTAAACCCATGGCAAGATGCTACTGGTGATGGATGGCAAGTTATTCAAAGTTTATATGCAATAGGATCAGGCGGATTATTTGGAGTAGGCTTAGGAGAAAGTAAGCAAAAATTTTTATACATACCAGAACCACATAATGACTTTATATTTTCCATATTAGGAGAAGAGATAGGATTTATTGGTTGTACAATTGTACTAATCTTATTTGCTATATTTATATGGAGAGGAGTTTTAATTGCTATGAAAGCACCCGATATGTTTGGAAGTTTAACAGCAATTGGAATTACGGCATTAGTTGCAATACAAGTAATTATAAATGTAGCAGTAGTAACATCTTCAATGCCTGCAACAGGAATGCCATTACCATTTTTTAGTTATCGGAGGAACAGCGCTGTTTATTTTACTTTGCGAAATGGGAATATTATTAAACATATCGAGGGCAAGTGTCAAAGCATAAAAGAATATTGTAGAAAGAGAGATTAACAATGAGAGTTATTATTGCAGCAGCAGGTACTGCAGGACATATTAATCCAGGGTTAGCAATTGCTAACAAAATAAAAAAAGAAGAAAAAGATTCTGAAATAATGTTTATAGGAACGACACGTGGATTAGAAAATGATTTAGTTCCAAGAGCAGGATATGAGTTAAAAACAATAGATGCATATGGATTAAGTAAGAAAATATCAATTGAAAATATAAAGAAGATGTATAAAACTTTCAAGGGATATGGGCAAGCAAAAAAAATAATAAAGGAATTTAATCCAGACATTGTAATAGGAACAGGTGGATATATTTGTGGAGCAACTATATCTTCAGCTCATAGTTTAAAAATACCAACTTTATTACATGAAAGTAATAGTTTTCCTGGTAGAGCGATAAAAATGCTAGCTAAAAATACCGATACAATTTTAGTTTCTTTTAAAGATGCAATTCCTAGAATAAAGAATGCAAAAAATATTTCATTTACTGGAACTCCTGTAAAAATAGTAAAGAAAGATTATACAGAAAAAGAAAAACAAGATATAATAGAAAATACAGGATTAAATACTAAAAAACCAATAGTTTTAGTATTTGGAGGAAGTCAAGGAGCTAAAAAAATTAATGATACATTACTAGAAATTATAAAACTTAAATTAAATAAAAACTATCAAATTATTTGGGCAACAGGGCCAAAGCAATATGATGTTATAAAAGAAGAATTAGAAAAATGGAATATTAATGTAAATAATGTTAAAGATATAAAAATTATGCCATATATATATAATATGGAAGAATTAATGAATGTTGTAGATGTTATAGTTGCTAGAAGTGGAGCTATGACAATAACAGAAATATCAAATTTAGGAAAAGCTTCTATACTTGTACCATTACCTAATGTAAGTCATAATCATCAGCTTTATAATGCAAAAGTGTTAGAAAAAGTTGGAGCTGCTAAGATTATTTTAGATTGTGATATAACAGGAGAGATTTTAAATAAAAATATAGATAATATAATATCAAGTAAAGATAATATAGAGCAAATGGGGAAAAATGCACTAAAGGTATCTACAACAAATTCAGAAGAGAAGATTTTTAAAGAAATAAAAAAATTAGTTAAATAGGGGTAAAAAATGTTCAAAAATATACAATTTAAACTTATACTTGTAATTTTTGTTATAAGTATATCTATAATTGGTAGCTTGGGAGTATTCTGTATAAACTATTTAAATATAATAAATAGTCAAATATTAGCAGGGCAGATACAAGAAGTAGGACAAGTTATTAATCAAATTAATCAATTAAAAAATGATATAGAAATAATACTTATTGTATTTTCAGTAGTATTTCTTGTGATTGCAATAGCAGTTGCAATGTACTTATCTAAATTTGTTATTTATCCAATAAATAAATTAATTAAAGGTGCAGATAAAATTACTGAGGAGGATAAGAAAAAGGGAAAGAGAGCTAAAAATAATGAAGCCTTTGGATTTATGACTACAGAATTAAAAGAAAAATTAAGTAAAATTTCTACTCAAAAAAATCAAATAGAAACAATTTTATTGCATATGACAGATGGAATTATTGCATTTAATAGAAAGGGTGAAATTATATTAATAAATCCAGCAGCAAAAAAATTTTTAAGTATAGGACCAGAAGATAATAATTTTGAAGATATATTTAAAAAATTTAATTTAAATATTAATATAGAAAAAATTATATATCTAGAAAATTGGACTTCGACGGAACAAAGAATACAAGTAGAAGACAAATATGTAAAAGTATTTTTTGCACCATTTAAAAATGAGTCTGAGAGGCCAGATGGAGTAATAGCTGTAATTCAAGATATTACAGAACATGTAAAATTAGATAATATGCAAAAAGAATTGGTAGCAGATGTATCACATGAATTAAAAACTCCAATAACATCAATTATGGGATATGCAGATACTTTACTAGGAGGAGAATATGATAAAGAGACTCAAGATAAATTTTTAAATGTTATTGCAACAGAGGCGAGAAGAATGGCAAAATTGGTAACAGATTTACTAACATTATCTCGTTACGATAATAATAAAAAGTCAACTCAAAAAGAAAAATTTGATTTAGGAGATTTAGTTAAAAAGTGTCAAGATAAATTAGCAATTGAAATAAAGAAAAAAAATCATACAGTTAATTGTTTTGTAACTGCAGATGTACCACCAGTTTATGCTGATAAATATGATATTGAAAGAGTGGTATTAAATATATTAACGAATAGTATAAAATATACTAAAGAAGGTGGAGAAATAAAGATATATGTAGGATTTGTTTATAATGATGCATATATAAAAATATTTGATAATGGAATAGGAATTCCAGAAGAAGATTTAAGTAGAATATTTGAAAGATTTTACCGTGTAGATAAAGCGCGTACAAGAGAAATGGGAGGAACAGGATTAGGACTTTCTATTGCAAAAGAAATATTAGATAAAAATGGAGGAAGTATTGATATAAAAAGTGTTGTAGGACAAGGAACAGAAGTAGTGGTAAAAATTCCTACAAAGGTAGAGAATAATTAATATTGATAAAATGCTTAAGATGTTGTATAATATAATGGTATTAATCAAAAGAGAAAAGGAGCGATAAATTTGAATTCAACAGTCAAAGAAATATTAGAATGGATTTATTGTATTATTATAGCTTTAGCATTAGCTATGATATTTAGATATTTTATAGGAACACCAACAATAGTAAAACAAATATCTATGTATCCAACATTAGTACAAGACCAGAGACTATGGTTAAATAGATGGGGAAGAACTACAAAAACACTTCCTAAAAGGGGAGAAATTATTACATTTGAGGAGCCTGAAAAAATAACATATTCAAGTTCAGAAATTGATTTAAATAATCCAATTGCTGAATACAGCAAAAGAGGTGCTTTTAAATGGTTTATTAATAATTTTTTAGAAATAGGTAAAAAGAGTTATATAAAAAGGGTAATAGCTCTTCCTGGAGAACATGTACAAATAAAGGATGGAAAAGTATATATTAATGATACCGAATTAGAAGAAAATTATTTACAAGATGGAATTGTAACAGACGTTACGGGAACAGGATTTAATGATTTCATAGTTCCAGAAAATTCTATATTTGCAATGGGAGATAATAGAAACCATAGTACAGATTGTAGATCTTTTGGATGTATACCATTAGAAAAAATTGAAAGTACAGTAGCAATTAGAATATGGCCTTTAGATAAATGGGGAAAGGTTGAATAATAAAAGGATTTAATATGTTTGAAAATATTATTGGGAATGAAATAATAAAAGATACATTAGAAAAAAACATAAAGCAAAATAAAATAACCCATAGTTATTTAATGATTGGAATACCTGGAATAGGTAAAAAAATGTTAGCAAAAGAATATGCAAAAGCTATTTTGTGCTTGAATGAAAACAAAATTTGTAATAATTGTAAATCTTGTATAGAGTTTGATTCTAATAATAATCCAGATTGTACATATATTGGACCAAGCGGAAATAGTATAAAAATAGAGCAAATTAGACAATTACAAAAAAGTATTCAAGAAAAGCCAATTATTTCAAATAAAAAAGTATATATAATAGATGATGCAGATTTAATGACTAAAGAAGCACAAAACTGCTTATTAAAAACATTAGAAGAGCCACCAAAATTTGTAATTATTATATTAATAGGTTCAAATGAGAATGCATTTTTAACAACTATAAAATCAAGATGTATGATATTACGTTTTAATAGATTAGAAGATTTTTTAATAAAAGAATATTTAGAGAAAAATTATAATGAAAAAAATATTACTCAAAACATATTAGATATAGCTGGTGGAAGTATAGGAAAAGCACTAGAATTAAAAGATAAGCAAGAAGAATATGAAAAAATAAAAGAACTTATCAATAGTTTAGAGAAAAAAGATTTGATTGATATTATACAAAATGCAGAAATATTATACAAATCAAAAGATGAAATAAAAGATATGTTAGATTATATAAATATAATTCTACTAAAGATGGCAAAAAACAATTATTTATACGCAAACTGCATAAAAATTGTGGAAAATACTAAGAAAAGATTAAATCAAAATGCAAATTATGATATGAGTATAGATGACATGCTATTTAAAATGTGGGAGGAAGTAAATTGAAAAACATAGTAGGAGTTAGATTTAAAAGATTAGGTAAAATATATTTCTTTAATCCTAAAAATTTAAGGATAAGAAAAGGTGATAAAGTTATAGTTGAGACAGCTCAAGGGGAAGAATATGGAGAAGTAATGATTCCTAATAGGAGAGTTGAAGATGACAAAATAATTGCACCATTAAAAAAAGTAATAAGAATTGCTAATTATAAAGATCATAAACATTTTGAAGAGTGCAAGAAAAAGGAAAAGGAAGCATTTAATGTTTGTCAAAAAAAAATAAAAGAACATAAATTAGACATGACACTAACAGATGTTGAATATAAATTTGATGATAGTAAAATATTATTTTACTTTACTGCAGATGGAAGAATAGACTTTAGAGAATTAGTAAAAGACTTAGCTGCAATATATAAAACTAGAATTGAATTAAGACAAATAGGTGTTAGAGATGAAGTTAAAAGAATTGGTGGCAATGGTGTATGTGGTAGAGAATTGTGTTGTTGCAGTTTTTTGAGTGATTTTGATGCAGTATCTATTAAAATGGCAAAAGAACAAAACTTATCTTTGAATCCAGCAAAAATATCAGGAAATTGTGGGAGATTAATGTGTTGCTTAAAATATGAAAATCAAGTTTATGAAGAAAAATTGAAGAGGCTTCCTAATATAGGAGCAATTGTTGAAACAGAGGACGGAGAAGGAGAAGTTGACAATATAGAAACCCTAAAAGAGGTTATTAGAGTAAAAATTAAAGATGGAGATGGATACTTATTTAAAAAATATAATGTAAAAGATGTAAAAATAATTAAGAATTCAAATGTTGAAAAAATAGATGAAGAAGAAATAAAAAATAAAAAAGAATTAGAAGAGTTAGAAAAATTAGAAGAAATAGAATCTAATGAAGAATAATAAATATGAAATAGTACTTTTTAGGAGGTGAATTTAATATGGCATATAAAATAACAGATGCATGTATTTCTTGTGGAGCTTGTGCTGCAGAATGCCCAGTAGGATGTATATCACAAGGAGATACTAAATTTGTAGTTGAAGAATCAGCTTGTATTTCATGTGGTACATGTGCTGGTGTTTGTCCAGTAAATGCACCAGTTGAAGAATAATTTAAGAGCATAAAAGATTGCTTTAGTAAAGTAAAGACTAAGCAGTCTTATTTTTTAGGAGAAAGTAAATGAAAGAAAATATAGAAGATAATAGTGAAGATATAGAAGTAGATAAAGATGTAAAAGATGAAGATATAAAATCAAATAATAAAAAAACGATATGGATTAATTTTATATTAATAATTGTAATTTTTGTAGGACTTCTAATATATATGATTACAGCTGATGGAATTGACAATATAATAGCAGTTTTACAAAGTGTTGACTATAAATGGGTTTTATTAGGCATTATTTGCTTATTAATTAATTGGATATGTGAAGCTATTAATCTTCATATACCGATAAAAAAAATGTATAAAGATCATGAATTTAAAAATTCAATTAAAGTATCAATGATAGGCTTATTGTTTAATAATATTACACCATTTGCATCTGGGGGTCAACCTATGCAAGCTTATGAATTAACAAAAACAGGTAAAAGGGTAAGTGATTCATTAAGTGCTATGGCAATAAAATTTATTATTACACAAACTGCTCTAGTAATTACAACTTTAATAGTAGTAATTTTTGAATTTAATTTTTTTAGAACATTAATGAGTAATTATCTTTGGGTTGCAATTCTTGGTTTTGGGATAAACATTATAGCTATAATTTTAGTTATTTTAGCGGGGATAAATAAAAAAATAATAACAACAATTACAAATCCTATTGTAAAGTTATTAGGAAAAATTCACGTATTAAAACATCCAGATAAAACTATAGAAAAACTTAATAATAGTATTAATAATTTTAGAGAACAATTTCGACTTATAAAATCAGAAAAAAGAATGGTTATAGAAATGTTTTTTATATCTATTATTCAAAGTTTAGCATATTATTCTATAACTTATATGATATATAGAGCTTTTGGAAATTATGGGATAACATTCTGGCAAATTATTCCTACACAAGCATTCTTATTATTAATTATGACATTTATACCGACACCGGGGTCAGGATTAGGAGCAGAAGGAGGATTTTATCTATTGTTTAATTCAATATTTGTAAAAGGAACAATTAATATGTCAATTTTATTTTGGAGGATATATACATTCTATTTACCAATATTAGTAGGACTAATTTTTTTGATACCTGTAAGAATAAAAAATAATGATAAAAATAAATGTTAAAATTTGATGGAGAAGAGTTTATAATTCATACAAAACTCTTCTTTATTTATTATTTTTAAGTTATCACATTTCGACATATTTAGACATATGATAATAAAGAGCTTAAATAGCGAGGTGTGATAAAATGAATAATATAAAGATAAAAGAAAGAATCATACCAGGTAAAATACTTCATTTAGATGGAGATAAAAAATATAGTGAGAAATCAGAAAGATATTATAAAAAATTAGGGTTAAATGCAATTGTTAAATATGTAGAGGAAAAAAGGCAACCTAGAGTCGTGTTCAACTTATTAGAATATTATAATCCAGATATTTTAATAATTACAGGGCATGATAAAATGATAAGAAAATCTATGAAGTATGATATATATAATTATAAAAATTCTAAATATTTTATAGAAACAGTTAAAGAAGCCAGAATATATGATCAAATTTATAATAAAAATTTAGTAATATTTGCAGGCGCCTGTCAAAGTTATTTTGAAGCTCTTATATCAGCAGGGGCAAATTTTGCATCATCGCCTGAACGAATATTAATTGACTATTTAGATCCTATATTAGTGGCAGAAAAAGTAGCCATGACAGAAAAATATAAATATATAACAATAGATGATATTGCATTTAGATTAAGAGATGGAAAAGCAGGAATAAGTGGCATAGGAGCAAACGGAAAAATGACCAAGCAATTCCTGTAATACAATTGTAATATAATTGTAATACAATTGTAAAAGTAGAAAAATAAATCAATAAAACCGTTATGGCACAAGGTTTATAGGCGATTTTCAAGAACAAACATTTTTTGACAAAAATCCCTTAAAATGCTATAATTAAGCCATCTTAAGGGAGTAGGTGATAAAATGATTTGTAGAACAGATATAGCAAATCTAAAAACTGACATCTTAGAGAAAGTGGGTCAAAAGATAATAGTAAAAGGTTCGCTTGGTAGAAGCAAGGCCTTTGAAAAAGAAGCTACAATAGAAAAAGCATATCCAAATATTTTTGTAGTAAAATATGAGGAAAATAATAGAAATGTAACATATAGTTATACAGATGTTTTAACAAGAACAGTAGAGGTAGAAGTTTTTGATGGAAATTCATATTCACCATTAATTCCTCCAACTGTAGATTTTAATTCAAAGAAAGTATCACTATAGTTCAGAAACAGTATAAGTTTATTATACTGTTTTTTTGTTTTTTAGTTAATAACTTATAAGTATAACAGGAATATGAATATTTTAAACATTTTTATTTTAAAGTAATAAAAAGTACAAACACATCATATAAATGTATAAAGAAAAAATAAAGGAGGTCAAATAATGATTGTAGATACAATAAAGGAAAAGATGTGTGTAAATAAATTAGTAGCAACAAAAAAAGAAATAATACTAGTAGAAGGTGATATGATAGTACCAGATTCAAAACCTGATATTTTGAATACAATTTGTACAAGTGGTGTGATATGTATTTATAAAAAAGAAATATTAGAAGGGAAGGTAAAACTAGAAGGAAGTATAAATACCAATATAATGTATATGGCAGATGATAGTAAAGATAAAGTAAGAGGACTATCAACAAATTTAGATTTTATAGAAAGTATATCTATTAATAATTGTAAGGAAAATATGACATGTAAACTAAATACAAATTTAAAATCGATTGAGGCAAAGGTTATTAACGGAAGAAAGATAGGTATAAAAGCTACTATAGAAGTAGAAATAAATATATATGAAAATGAAGAAGTAGATATAGTAAATGATATTCAAAATAATGATTCAATACAAGTGTTAAAACAGAATGTAAAAGTTAATTCATTATTAGGTGTAGGAGAAACAAAGATATATGCTAAAGAAAATATTAATATTGATAATATTGATAATTTAGCAGAAATATTAAAAACAAGCATTAACATTTGCAATAAAGATACTAAATTTAGTTATAATAAAATTTTAACAAAAGCAGAAGCTGAAATAAAAATAATGTATTTAACGGAAGATAATAGAATAAATAGTGTAAGTGCAAGAATTCCAGTAGTAGGATTTATTGATATGCAAAATATTTCAGAAGATAATATATTAGATATTGATTATGAAATAAAAAATATAATATTAAAACCAAATTCTTCTGAAGAACATTCAATATATGTAGAACTAGAGGTATGTGTAACTGCAAGTGTGTATGAAGAAAAAAATATGAATTTAATACAAGATTTATATAGTCCAACTGAAAATTTAGAATTTAATAAAAAAAAGATTATTACAATTACTGATAAAGAAAATAGAAGTGAGATAAAAAAAATAAGAGAGCAATTAAATGTAGAAGGATTAGATGAGAAAAATATAATTGATGTAGATATTATTCCGACAATAGAAAATGAAAATGTTGTAGGAAATAGAACGGTATACGAAGGCCAATTAGAATTGAATTTTATATTGTCTAATAGTGAATTACAAGTAGATACTAGAAGGGCAAAAATACCATTTAGTTATGAAACAGAAAATTCATGTGAAGATATGAATAATAATATAAAATTTGATGTTATAAATAAAGATTTTATAATACAAGATAATAATATTGTAAATAGTAATATTGATTTAAGAATAGATACAGACTCTTATCGTAATTCAAACATGAATGTTATAGAAGAAATAGAAGATATAGGAGAAAAGTCAACAGAAGATTATAGCGTTTTAATGTATATTGTTAAGAAAGGTGATACTTTATGGGAAATCGCAAAAAGATTTAATACAACAATGGATGAAATAGTGAGAATAAATGGAATTGACGATCCAGATATGATAAGTATTGGGCAAAAACTATTTATTCCACATTATCAAAAAGTATTTATAAATGAATATGAATAAAATTTATTCCAGACCTAGAATAAAAATACCAAAAATAAATTTTAATAAAATCAGTATGAACAGTTTAAAATTAAGAAGAGAAAATAAAAAAACAAATGTAAAAAGATTTAAAATTATAATAATATTGCTTATAGCAGTTGTTACAGCAAAAA
Source organism: uncultured Clostridia bacterium (assembly GCA_947629085.1). Classification (GTDB taxonomy): domain Bacteria; phylum Bacillota; class Clostridia; order TANB77; family CAG-508; genus CAG-269. The sequence goes on along the minus strand of CANRCM010000003.1, from coordinate 28,530 downwards.
TAATATTAGATGCAGTAAATCCTATTTTTGATACTTTATGCGAATCAAAAGCAAAATCAATAGCAACTATAGTATCTAATGAAGAAGCCACAAACGTAATGAAAAAGTATACATATGATGATTTATTCACAGTGGAAAAAGATTCTAGTAATAACATAACAATGATAAAATCAAATATTATAAATATTAATGAAATAAGTTCAGTAATAGCAGAAAAAATTCAAAAAAGGTTAAATGATGTTGAGAAAGAAGATATAGAAATAGCACTTCGGTAGTTTTACGGGATTTAAATTGATGGCAGGAAGAGGCCCAGGCGTAAAAATAAGGATATCATCAATAGGAACTGTTGAAACTAATTTGAAAAGTGAATTTACAGCTCAAGGAATTAACCAGACATTACATAGAGTATATTTAGAAGTAAAATGTATAGTTAGTATTTTGACACCATTTAAAGATATAAGAAAAGAAATTAGTAATCAAGTGTTATTAATAGAAAATGTAATAGTAGGGCATATTCCAGAAACATATTATAATTTGACCGGAATAGAAGAAAATTCAAGTGCAATGGAAATTATAGAATGAAAAACAAAATACAAATAATATTATAGTGACTAAATAATTTATTTTAATCTAATTGTTTTGATTTAAGCATGTTAGAATAAAATGAAACTTTTAGTCACTTTTCTTTTTTATCCTGATTAATTTTAGAAAAATTATTATTTTCACATTTTGGTAAGGTGCTACAGAGTGTAGAAATAGTAGCTAAAGTATCTCCTAATTGAGAAAATATGACTGAAAGTAAATTTATTTCATCATTAGAATATAAACATGCTATAAAATTTGCAATATAATTTATTAAATTCGTTAATTGTAGAGGATTCATAAAATCACCTAATTTATTATATAAAAATAAAAAGAATCTGTGACCTATAAAAAGTGATTGATATATTTTTATTCATATGATATATATATTATATACAAGGAGGAACAAATGAAAAGTAGGTTATTAAAAATAATCTTTTTATTTATATTTATAATGATATTATTAGGAATATCTACAACAGTAAAAGCAAATTCAATTGATAATATATCTATGGATATAAAAGTGGATAAAAAAGGTAACGCTAAAGTTACAGAGATATGGACATGCTATGTAAATGAGGGGACAGAAGTTTATCACCCATATTATAATTTAGGTAATTCTGAAATTACTAATTTAAAAGTATCAGATAAAACAAAAACTTATACTGTATTAAGTTCTTGGAATACATCGGGATCATTAAATACAAAGGCATATAAATGTGGAATAAATAAAATTAATAATGGGATAGAATTATGTTGGGGAATAAGCGTATATGGTAAAAATACTTACACCGTAACATATGAAATATCAAATTTCGTATCAGAATTATCAGATTCTCAAATTATATATTGGACATTAATACCATATGATTTTTCAAATAGAATAGATAATGTAAATATAACAATTAGTTCTAACTCATATTTTCAAGATACACTTCCAGTATGGGGATATGGAAATTATGGAGGACTATGCTATGTTGATGATGGAGTAATTAATATGGATTCGGATGGAACTTTAGATAACAGTGAATATATGACTATTTTAGTAAAATTACCAAAAGGAACATTTGAAACCACCAATATTTTGAAAAAAGATTTTAACTATTATTATGAAATGGCACAAAAAGGATCAACAAAATATAATAAAAAGGAAATGTCTATATTTTCATACATAGTAATATTTTTGAACATTATTATTTCAATATGGCCAGCGATCTTAATAATATTAACAATTTTTATAAAAAATAAAATTAGTAAAAGCTATGGATTTAAATATGGAGAGTTTGGAAAAAAGATACCAAAAGATGTACAATATTGGAGAGATATTCCATGTGATGGAAATATATTTAAAGCATATTATATAGCATATAATTATGGATTGATAAAAAAGAAAACTGATATTTTAGGAGCAATTATATTAAAATGGTTAAAGCTTAGAATTATAAAAACTGAAAATAGAAAAGGTGAAAAAATTTTCAAAAGAGAAGATACAGTTATAATTTTAGGTGATAACTCGAATATACAATTAGAAGATTCTAGAGAAACAGAATTATTCAATATGATGTATGAGGCAAGTAAAGATGGAATATTGGAAAATAAAGAATTTGAAAATTGGTGTAGTAAAAGCTATAATAAAATCTTAAATTGGTTTGATAATATATTGGAGAAACAAAGAACAAATCTAGTAAAAGAAGGTTTAATAATAGAAGAGGAAACTAAAAATATATTTAGGACAAAATATACTGCGACATATAAATTGAAAGAAGAGGCTTTAAAACTTGCTGGATTAAAAAAATATTTATTAGATTATACTTTAATAAAAGATAGAGAAGCAATAGAAGTAGAAATCTTTGAAGATTATTTAATATATGCACAAGTTCTAGGAATATCTAAACAAGTATCAAAGCAATTTAAAGAATTATATCCAGATATAATTGAGCAGACCAATTATAATTCTTATGATAATTTAGTTTATATCAATCTTTGTGCAACAAGAGGAATATCTAGAGCAAATTCTGCGAGTGCTGCGGCTCAAAATTATACTTCTGGCGGAGGAGGATTTTCTTCTGGTGGAGGCCGGACGGTGGATCATTTGGAGGAGGCGGTGGCCGGAGGAGGCTTCCGTTAATAATTAAAGTTATTATTAATGTTAATATAAAAAAGCTCAAAAGTTTTATAACTTCTGAGCTTTTTATATTAATTCTATCTTTTTGAAAATTGTGGTGCTTTTCTTGCTTTTTTAAGACCGTATTTTTTTCTTTCTTTCATACGAGGATCTCTTGTTAAGAATCCGTTTTGTTTTAAGATTGCTCTGTATTCAGTATTTGCTTCATTTAAAGCTCTAGCAATACCATGTCTAATTGCACCAGCTTGACCTGTAAATCCTCCACCTTTTACACTAGCTATAATATCATATTTTGATAGTGTATTTGTAACAGTAAGTGGTTGTTTAGCAATAACTTTTAAAGTTTCTAACCCAAAAAATTCATCTATATCTTTACCATTAATTGTTATTTTTCCAGTTCCTTCTACTAATCTAACTCTAGCTATTGCATTTTTTCTTCTACCTGTTCCATAATAAATAAAAGTTTCTTTTTTTGCCATTATTTTCTTACCTCCCATACTTCTGGTTTTTGAGCTTGATTTTCATGTTCTGCTCCAGCATATACTCTCAATTTTTTTAAACTTTGTCTACCTAAAGAGTTATGAGGTAACATTCCTTTTATCGCTAAAGTCATAGCTTTTTTTGGATTTTTTTCGAGCATTACTTTTGCAGGAACTTCTTTCATTCCTCCAATGTAACCTGAGTGATGTCTATATATTTTTTGATTTAATTTGTTTCCCGTTAAAATTACATCTTTACAATTTATTACAATAACGTGATCTCCTGTATCAACATTTGGTGTGAATGTTGGTTTATGTTTTCCTCTTAAAAGCATAGCAGCCTCTGTTGCAACTCTACCAAGTGGTTTGTTTGCTGCATCAATTATATACCATTTGCTTTCAACTTTACCTTTTTTTGCACTATATGTTGTATTATTCATGGTAATATATACCCTCCTATTATTTTATTTTAAATTTATATGAAACTTAAATATAAAGCTACCGGGGAGAAGATTTATATCTAAATCATATTTATCTATAATCGCTAAATTATTTTATTACAAAAATCTAGATTTGTCAATATGTTGAAAAGAAATTATACTGAAAAATTAAAAAAATATAGAAAAATAGTATGTTAAATTAAGAATGGATGTACTATTTTCTATATTTATATAATTAATTTATATAAAACTATTCTTCTTCAGGATTTGATTCTGAAATTACCTTTGCTACATTGTAAATTAATCTTTGTTTTTCCGGTGAACAACTTTTTATTAATTCAGCAAATTCTTTATCTAAGTAATTTGTAGCATTACTAGAAGTACCATTTAAAATATATCCTTCCGAAACATCTAATAATCTACATATTTGATTTAATCTTTTTAAATTAATATGAGAGCTTCCTCTTTCTACTCTACTCAAAAAAGCAACAGAAATATCTATTTCTTCTGCTAAGGCTTCTTGTGTTAAATTTTTTGCTAATCTAGCATTTTTTATTCTTTGACCTATTACACTATAATCTATAGCCATTTCTTAACCACCATCCTTATTTTATATGAAATAATATAGCATTTTATGGTTTAAATTTACAGAAACTATAAGTATATAATTAACCTATAAGTTAACCACATGCTTATAAACCACAATATTTAAAAGTATATATTATTAATTATTTACAAATAATAATTATTGCTAATAAATATATATTAGATTTATAAACAATTTAAAAAGAAAAAGAATGAAAAAAAGACTAAAAATGAGAAAAAAAGAGGAAAATCAAGCAATATTAGGGAAATCAAATGGGGAATTCAGCTATAATTTGACAAATTGCTTTAAAAAATGTATACATAATTTGCTTTTGGAGAGAATATATAGTATAATAAAGGATGGTCGCGTTAAAAAACACAATCAAAAAAGGAGAGTGAATATATATTTTAAAAAGAAAAACAAAATATTATGCCAAAGAGATTCTTAGATATTTAACAATTACTATTATAGCATTTGGTTTTATAATTGCGATAATTTTAATAAAATATAAACCGGTCTATGAAGTAACAATTTCTGGAGAAGAGATAGGATATATACAAAACCAAGAAAGATTTGAAGAATCATTAAAAGAAAAAATAATAACTTCAAGATCTAATAAAGTTGTTGATTCAATTAATATAAATCAAAATCCAGAATTTAAGTTAAAATTAATAAATAGAACGCAAGGAACAACTGAAGAAAAAGTTATAGATAAAATTGAAAAAAATATGGAAATAACATATAAATATTATGAAATTGATGTAAATAGCCAAAAAATAGAACAAGTAAATACGTTAGAAGAAGCACAAGAACTAGTAGAAAATATAAAAAAAGAAAATTCAGAAGATATTGATTTAAGTATAGTAGAAAAATATACTCAAAATGAAGAAGAAATTCAAACAAAAGGAATTGAAGTTGCCAAAAATGAAATTCAAGAAAGAATAAAAGAAATAAACAAGCAAAAGGAAATAGAAGAGAAAGATAAACAAATACCATCTATAAATGGAATAAAATTGGCGTTAAAACCTGTAACAGGAACAATTTCATCAAGATATGGTTCAAGTAGTTCTTTAAGGAAATCAACACATACAGGATTAGATATTGCAGCACCATCTGGTACTCCAATAAAAGTAGTATCTGACGGTACAGTAGTTTTTTCAAATTATAATGGTTCATATGGTAACTTAATAAAAGTAGATCATGGTAATGGAGTTGAGACCTGGTATGCACATACTAGTAAAATGTATGTAAGTGTAGGGCAAAAAGTTACTGCAGGAGATATAATTGCTGCAGTTGGAACAACAGGAAACTCAACAGGAGCTCATTTACATTTAGAAATAAGAATAAATGGACAACATGTAAACCCACAAAATTATTTATATAAATAAAATAGATAAGCTGAGCAAATAATTTGTTCAGCTTTTTTATAGTATAATTTAATATTATATATAAATCATCATTAATTAATTTATTTTAAAATATTAAAAAGGTAATTATATTTAGATTTATGGTATTAAGATATTGTTTTAAAATTCAGACAAAAATTATTTTTATTATAATATATTTACGACATAATTTTCTTGACAAAAATTGCAAATAATATATAATAAAAAAGGTTATAATAAGCAAAAGGAAATAGAAAGGGATGATAAGATTTATGTCAGATAAAACAAGTAAAGATGAAGAGCAAATTTCTCAGATGATTGATAATTTAGTAGAAAGAGCAAAAAAAGCATCAGAAGAATATCTAAAATTAGATCAAAATACTATAGATAATATAACAAAAGCAATGTCTATGGCAGGCTTAGAAAATCATATGAAACTTGCAAAAATGGCAGTAGAAGAAACAGGCAGAGGAATTTATGAAGATAAAATAACAAAAAACATGTTTGCAACGGAATATATATATCATAGTATTAAGTATGAAAAAACAGTTGGAGTAATTAGGGAAAATGAAGAGGAAGGATATGTAGAAATAGCAGAGCCAGTTGGAATAATTGCAGGAGTTACACCTGTTACAAATCCAACTTCAACTACGATGTTTAAATCTATAATATCAGCAAAAACTAGAAATGTTATTATATTTGGGTTTCATCCATCAAGCCAAAAATGTAGTACAGAGGCTGCTAGGATTTTAAGAGATGCGGCAGTTGCAGCAGGAGCTCCAAAGGATTGTATATTATGGATTGAAGAACCAAGCATTACTGCTACTAGGTTACTTATGAATCATCCAGATGTAAACTTAATTTTAGCTACTGGTGGAACAGGAATGGTAAAAGCAGCATATTCTTGTGGAAAACCAGCATTAGGAGTTGGACCAGGGAATGTGCCATGTTATATTGATAAAACTGCAAAACTAAAAACAGCAGTAAATGATGTGGTATTATCAAAAGCTTTTGATAATGGTATGATATGTGCTTCAGAGCAAGCAGTTTTAGTTGATAAAGATATTTATCAAGACTTTGAAAAATTAATGAAAGAAAGTGGATGCTATTTTATAAGTCCAGAAGAGAAACAAAAGTTACAAGATAGTATGTTTGAATATGATGAAGAAACTGGATACAAATTAAAATCAAGTATACCAGGACAATCACCATATAAAATAGCTAAAGATGCTGGATTTGAAGTTCCAAAAGATACCAAAGTATTAGTTGTATATGAAGAAGAAATCGGAAAAGAATATCCATTTTCTAAAGAAAAACTAAGTCCAGTTTTAACATATTATATTGTTAAAAATTCAAAAGAAGGAATTGAAAAATCCGAACGATTATTAGAATTTGGAGGACTAGGACATTCTGCAGTTATACATTCAGAAGATAAAGAAACTATTCTTGAATTTTCTAAAACAATGAAAGCTGGAAGAATTATAGTAAATTCACCATCAACACATGGAGCAATAGGTGATATTTATAATACAAATATGCCATCACTTACACTTCGGATGTGGATCATTTGGTGGAAATTCGACAACAGCAAATGTTTCATCCGTTAACTTAATAAATATAAAAAGAACAAGTAAAAGGAGAGTTAATATGCAGTGGTTTAAAATTCCAGAAAAAATATATTTTGAAGCGGGATCAATAGAATATCTAGAAAAAATGCCAGATATAGAAAGAGCATTTATAGTAACTGATGAATCAATGATTAAATTAGGATATGTCGATAAAATACTATATCATTTAAGAAAAAGACAAAAATATGTACACTCAGAAATATTTAGTGATGTAGAATCAGATCCATCTTTTGATACTATAAACAAAGGTGTTACTGCTATGAAAGCTTTTAAGCCAGATGCAATTATTGCTTTAGGAGGTGGAAGCCCAATAGATGCTGCAAAAGGAATGTGGTTATTTTATGAACATCCAGAAGCTGATGCAGAGGGATTAAAACTAAAGTTTATGGATATTAGAAAACGTACTTATAAATTCCCTAAATTAGGAACAAAATGTAAGATGATAGCAATTCCAACTACATCAGGAACAGGCTCAGAGGTAACATCATTTGCAGTAATTACAGATAAAGAGAAAAATAAAAAATATCCATTAGCAGACTATGAATTAACTCCAGATGTAGCAATTGTGGATCCTGACTTAGTAATGAGCTTACCAAAATCTATTACTGCAGATACAGGGATGGATGTTTTAACACATGCTATAGAGGCGTATGTATCAAATATGGCATCAGACTATACGGATGGTTTAGCAGAAAAGGCAGTAGAATTGGTTATAAAATATTTAGAAGTAGCCTACAATGATGGATCAAATCGTGAAGCTAGAGAAAGGATGCATAATGCAAGTACAATTGCAGGAATGGCATTTACAAATGCATTTTTAGGAATAAATCATTCATTGGCACATAAATTAGGTGCTGAATTTCATATGCCACATGGAAGAATAAATGCTATTCTTTTACCATATGTTATAAAATATAATAGTACAAAACCAACAAAGTTTGTATCATTTCCTAAATACGAATATTTTATAGCTGATGAAAAATATTATGAACTAGCTAAAAAAGTAGGATTAAAAGCTAATAATAAAGAAGAAGGAATTAATAGTTTAATTGAAAAAATAAAGGATATGAATGAAAAAATGAATATACCTAAATCATTTAAAGAAGCTGGAATAGAAGAAAAAGAATTCTTGGCTAAAGTTGATATGTTAGCAGATAGAGCTTTTGAAGATCAATGTACTAATGCCAATCCAAGACTTCCATTAGTTAGTGAGTTAAAACAAATTCTTTTAGATAGCTATTATGGTAAATAAAAAAATAAAAACCATACTTAAGTAAAAAGTATGGTTTTTTCTATTCTATTTATTTTTAATATCAACTTTTATATGAACATCTCTTAATTGATCATAATTGACATTGCCTGGAGCTCCCATCATTAAGTCTTGAGCTTTACTGTTTAGAGGAAATGCTATAACATCTCTAATTGTATCAGAGTCAGTTAAAAGCATAAGCATTCTATCAAATCCAGGAGCAATACCAGCATGAGGTGGAGCACCAAATTGAAATGCTGTGTATAAAGCACCAAATTTTGTTTTTACTTCTTCCTCAGTATATCCCGCCATTTTAAAAGCTTTAAGCATAATTTCTATATTATGATTACGAACAGCTCCAGAAGAAAGTTCAACACCATTACATACTAAATCATATTGATATGCTAAAATATCTAATGGATCTTCATTATTTAGTGCATCTAAACCACCTTGTGGCATAGAAAATGGATTATGGCTAAATTGTAATTGCTCTTGGTCATCTAATTCAAACATTGGAAAATCTACAATCCAACAGAATTTATATACATCTTTATTAATTAGATCTAATCTATTTGCAAGTTCAGTTCTAATTTGTCCAGAAAGATCAGTTGCTCTTTTTTCATTATCTGCAATAAAGAAAATTGTATCTTGTTTTTCCAATCCTGCTAAAGTTAATAATTCTTGTTTTAAATCATCTGGAATAAATTTATCAATAGGGCCTTTATAACTTAAGTCATCTTGAACTTCTAAATAACCAAGTCCACCCATTCCAATTGATGTGGCGAATTTTAGCATTTTTTCATGAAAACCTTTAGATAAGTGACCTTTAACTTTTATAGCTCTTACAGTTCTATTAATGAATGGCTTAAAAGTACATTTATTAAAGAATTCAGATAAATCTATGATAAATAAAGGATTTCTTAGATCTGGTTTATCAGTACCATACGTAACCATAGCATCTTTATAAGAAATTCTTGGAAAAGGATTATCTGGTATATCTTTATTAGAAAATTCTTTAAATGTGTTATAAATTACAGGTTCAATTGCATCAAATACATCTTCTTGTGTTGCATATGCCATTTCCATATCTAATTGATAAAATTCACCAGGAGCTCTATCTGCTCTTGCATCTTCGTCCCTAAAACAAGGTGCAATTTGGAAGTATTTATCAATTCCAGAGACCATCAATAATTGTTTGAATTGTTGTGGTGCTTGAGGAAGTGCATAAAACTTTCCCTCATGTAATCTACTTGGTACTAAGTAATCTCTTGCACCTTCAGGAGATGAACTAGTTAAAATTGGAGTTTGAACTTCTAAAAAACCTTGATTAATCATTTGAGTTCTTAAAAATTGAAGTACTTTTGCTCTTAATATGATATTATTTTTTAGTTTATTATTTCTCAAATCAAGAAAACGATACTGAAGTCTTAAATCTTCTCTAATATCTTGATCTGTATTTACTTCAAAAGGTAAATTTTTAGTTCTTTTACCTAAAATTTTTATTTCTTCAATTCTAATTTCAACTAAACCAGTTTTTAATTTTTGATTAATAGTTTCTACATCTCTTTTTTTAACTTCTCCAAAAACAGTAACAGAAGATTCAATTGGTATATGAGAGGCAAAGTCAACATCTTCTGGTTTTCCAGAAGTAACAACCTGAGTTATTCCATACATATCTCTAATATCTAAAAATACAAGTCCTCCAAGATCTCTAATTGTTTCAACAAATCCCGCAATTCTAACTTTTTTTCCAACATCTTCTAAACTAATTTCATTACAAGTATGTGTCTTATACTCATTCATTTAAAAAACCTCCTTATTATTGGCTAAAAAAAGAGCCCATGCATTGTTATTATGCAGGGACGAAATAATTTCCGCGGTACCACCCGGCTTAAAAATCTAAAGTTATTAGATTTTTCACTTTATAAAAATTGCTCCAATATGTTTCACATTTTAGGTTGACCTTAAAGGGTTTACAGCCTAAGACCCTTATTCTCTAAAAGTAATTTCTAAAAGCTTTATATTGTACAAACGCAAGTATATTTAAATTTACAAATACTATTTTACATAGTTTTTCCAAATTTGTCAAGAGTTATACATTAAATTAACATGGACAATTCTAAAAAATAATAGTATAATATTTAAAGTAAAATATTATTTTCAAGGTGAAGTAAATGTTTAATATAGAGGAAGAATTAAAGAAGCTACCAAATAAACCGGGTGTCTATGTGATGAGAGATAAAAATGACACCATTATTTATGTTGGTAAAGCAATTTCTTTAAAAAATAGAGTAAGACAGTATTTTAGAAAAAATAGTAAAACAGCAAGAATTGAAAGGATGGTTAGTCTAATTGATCATTTTGAATATATTGTAGTAGATAATGAAGCAGAAGCACTAATTTTAGAGTGTAATTTAATAAAAAAGAATAGACCTAAATTTAATGTTTTGTTAAAGGATGATAAAACATATCCTTATATTAAAATTAATTTAAAATTAGATTATCCTGGAGTTTTTATGACGAGAAAAGTAGTTAATGATGGAGCAAGGTATTTTGGACCGTATGCTAATCCTGGAGCTGCTAAAGAAATGATTAATTTTATTAAGCAAAAATATAAAATACGTCAATGTAGATTGTTAAAAGACAGAGATAGGCCTTGTTTAAATTATCATATAGATAGATGCTTTGCTCCTTGTATGGGATATATCACACCAGAGGAATATAAAAAGCAGATAAATGAAATTATAGATTTATTAGAAGGAAAAACAGATAAAATAATAAGAGAATTACAAATCCAAATGAATGAAGCGTCTAAAAATATGGAATTTGAAAAAGCTGCAAGTTTAAGAGATAGAATACAATCAATTCAAAGAGTATCAGAAAAACAAAAAGTTTCTAATATATCAGAAAACAATATTGATGTAATTGGAATTGCAAAATCAGAGTTACAAATTTGTATTGAAATTTTCTTTGTGCGCGGAAGTAAAATGATAGGAAGAGAACATTATTTTTATACAGAGTTAAAAGATATGGAAGATAAAGAGATATTATCTGGATTTATTAAACAATATTATTTAGACAATCCAAATATTCCAAATAAAATAATGATAAGAGAAGAAATACAAGATAAATCTGCTATAGAAGAATGGTTATCCACAATTTCTGGTAAAAAAGTGGAAATAAAGACACCCAAAAAAGGCGAAAAACTACGTTTTGTTGAAATGGCAGAGATGAATAGTAAAGTAACATTAGAAAATAAAGAAAAAGATAAAAGCGAAATTTTATTAGAATTAAAAGAAGTCTTAAAATTAGATAAATTACCAAGAAAAATTGAAACTTATGATATATCTAATTTATCAGGTGAATATATGGTGGCAGGAATGTGTGTTATGCAAGATGGAGTTATAAAAAAGAATTTATCTAGAAGATTTAAAATAAAGAATATATATGGACAAGATGATCCAAGATGTATGGAAGAAGTTATAACAAGAAGACTAAAACATTCTATACAAGATCCAAAAGGGGGATTTGGTAACTTACCTGATGTAATTTTTGCAGATGGTGGAATTACTCAAATAAGAGCAACTAAAAAAGCTATTGAAAAATATAATTTAAATATTGCTGTATTTGGAATGGTAAAAGATGATAAACATAGAACAAGAGCTTTAATGGATGAAAACAGAAAAGAATTAGAAATATCAAATAAATTAATGAATTTGATAACAAGGTTTCAAGATACAGTTCATGACACAGCAATTACATATCATAGAAAACTACGTAATAAATCAATTACTAAATCAGAATTAGATGATATACCAGGAATAGGTAAAGTAAAGAAACAAGCATTACTTAAAAGATTTGGAAGTGTTGAGAAAATAAAAAATGCTACTATTGAAGAAATTATAAAAGTTAAAGGAATAAATGAGGAAATAGCAAAAAAGATAAAGAATATATAAAAAGATAAAAGCAGAGATTACCCTGCTTTTATCTTTTTTTCCTTAAAAATTTTTCGGCCAAAATTATTATAGACAATATAACAATACTTAATACCAATAGCGTTAATGCACTTCCAAAACCTTGAATGAAATTTCCAGGAATAGAAATAGTTTTCATCCATACACTAGTTTGGAATAGATTCCAATTGGCTACAATTAAGAAAAGTACAATTAACAAAATTGTGATGAAAATAGTAAGTAAAATCAGTAGAAGAATTTTCAAAAATATGTGCTTAAGTTTTTTATTATAAAAGAAATATTCTTCAAAAATTACTAAAAATAGTACTATTATCACAGCGATAGTATAAGGTACATAAAATTTCCACGTAATTGTGTCAATTGTCTCAGCCACAAATCCATAAATATTGGCTATAAACCGAACTGATAGTGAAAAAATTACTAATAATAGGAATATAGCTGTTAGCTGAATAATCCTCTTGTTCTTGCTTATAAATTTGGTTGTTTTTCCTGTTGATGTTTTTTTCATAAGATGCCTCCTAAAAATATAAATAAGTTTTTCCTATTTCGAGGTCGAATATTCGCCTCTTATACTCTTTTATTATAACATATATTTACATAAAAATCAAACAATACAAATATGTTAACTATAATGAAAATTAATTTTATAAAATTTTTTATAATTAGGAATAAAATTATATTTCATGAATATATATAGATATATATATTATATATAATAAGGGGGATATATTTATGGAATATGCAAAAGAAAAGTTTTACGAGGTTATGTACAATACAAGATTGGACAAGTTAGTTATAAAAAAAGAAAGAGTTATAAGTAAGATAAAGAGATTTATTAAAATGCATAAATTTATAACAACAGTTAGTATTGCATTTGCAGTATTTTCAATTGCAAATATAATTATGATTAATAGTTTTATTAAAATTTTGCAAAATATATAAAAATATGGTAAAATACTACTATTCTAATAAGGAAAGGATAGTAGTTTTTTGTTATGAAATTAGCAAATGAATGGAAAGAATATAAAATTTTAGATATGTCAAATGGTCAAAAACTAGAACAATGGGGAGATGTAATATTATCTAGACCGGATCCTCAAATTATTTGGAAAGAAAAGAGCTATCCAAATAAATGGCAAAAAATAAATGCAACATATCACAGAAGTAAAACAGGAGGAGGGTCTTGGGAATTTAACAATAATATACCTAAACAGTGGCAAATACATTATAAAAATTTAACATTTAATATAAAGCCTATGGGATTTAAGCATACAGGGCTATTTCCAGAACAAGCAGTTAATTGGGATTGGATGATAAGCAAAATAAAATCTGAAAAAAGGGAAATAAAAGTTTTAAATCTATTTGCATATACAGGAGGAGCAACAGTTGCATGTCTTTATGCTGGTGCATCAGTATGCCATGTTGATAGTTCAAAAGGAATGACAACATGGGCAAAAGAAAATGTAGTGTCTTCAGGGTTAAAAAATAAACCAGTTAGATTTATAGTAGATGATGTAGTAAAATTTGTAAATAGAGAAATTAGACGTGGAAATAAATATGATGCAATTATAATGGATCCACCATCATATGGAAGAGGTGCAAAAGGAGAAGTGTGGCAATTTGAAAATAATATATATGATTTAGTAAAATTATGTACAAAGGTATTATCAGATAATCCATTATTCTTTTTAATTAATTCATATACTACAGGAATATCAAGTTCTGTTTTAAAAAACATATTAAATATAACAGTAGATAAAAATTATAAAGGAAAAATAGAATGTGGAGAAGTTGGTATACCAATGCAAGACTCTAAATTAATTTTACCATGTGGAATTTATGGTAGATGGGAGAAATAAATGCAGAATTTAAAAGTAATATATGAAGATAATCATATAATTGTAGTTGAAAAAGAACCTAATATTCCATCACAAGCAGATAAAACTGAGGATATGGATATGCTGACTCTAGTAAAATCATATATAAAAGATAAATATAATAAGCCTGGAAATGTGTATTTAGGATTAGTACATAGATTAGATAGGCCAGTTGGTGGGATTATGATTTTTGCTAAAACATCAAAAGCAGCTTCTAGATTAAGTAATCAAGTAAGAGAGAAAATATTTAAAAAAAGGTATTTAGCAGTAGTAGATGGTAAGCTAGAAAATCGAAAAGGTACATTAGAAGATTATCTTTATAAAGATCAAAGGAAAAATATAAGTAAAGTAGTAAGTAAAGAAAAGAAAAATGCAAAGTTTGCTAAATTAGATTATGAAGTATTAAAATATAATGAGATAAAAAATTTAAGTTTATTAAAGATAAATTTATATACAGGAAGACATCATCAAATAAGGGTTCAATTATCTAATTATGGTCATAGTATTTTTGGAGATCAAAAATATGGATCTAGAGGAAGAGGAAAACCAATTGCTTTATGGGCATATGAACTTACAATAGAACATCCAATAACAAAAGAAAGTATGACTTTTAAAGATTTTCCTAAAAAAGTTGGAACGTGGTGCATACTAAGATAGAGATAGGAGAGATTTTTATGAAAATTATATTAGCATCTGGTTCACCAAGGAGGAAGGAATTATTAACATTAATAATTCCTAAATTTGAGATATTAGTAAGTGAAGTAGATGAAAAATTAGAAGCAGGATTAACATTACAAGATCAAGTTACTAAATTAGCCTATATAAAAGCAAAAGATATATATGAAAAAACGAGTGGAGATAGAATAATAATTGCTGCAGATACCATGGTTGTTAAAAATAATAAAATATATGGAAAACCAAAAGATAAAAATCATGCTAAACAAATGATAAATGAATTATTGTCAGATGATAAAGCTCATAGTATAATTACAGGATTATGTGTTATTATACAAAAAGATGGAACATATAAAGAATATAAAACATTTGATAAAGTAAAAGTTTTCTTAAAGAATATAAAAAATGAAGAAATAGAAAAATGGATAAGTAAAGGAAAGGCTTTGGATAAAGCAGGTGCATATGGTATACAAGATGAATTTTGTGTTTTTGTAGAAAAAATAGAAGGAAATTATACAACAGCAGTAGGACTTCCTACACATAAACTGTACGATATTATAAAAGGATATATAGATTAAAAATTATGAATAAAATAAAAAATACTAAAAAGTGTTTGCATTTTGCGATAATATATGTTACAATACATGAGTAATTACGCAAAAGACTGTTAGGAGGAAAAATAAATGGAAATAGTAAAAGGAATACTTATAGCAATTTATTTTATTATAGGATTAGTTTTGATAATATTAACATTAATACAAACAAAGGATGATCCAGGATTATCTTCAACAATAACAGGTTCATCAACAAGTAATTTTTTTGAGAAAAATAAAGGCAGAACTAAAGAAGGTAAACAAAAAAAATGGACAATTATTTTATCAGTAATGTTTGTAATATTAACAATTGTATTAGGAATTATATATATGGTATAAAATAAAGGAAAAGAGGCAGTTTTCACAAGGAAGCTACCTTTTTTTGTTATAATAGAAGGGAAATAAAAAATAATGGAAGAAAGAAAAGAAAAAATATTAGAGTTTTTAAAAGATAAAGAATATTCTCCAATGAAGGCAAAAGAAATAGCTATGATTTTTGGAGTGCCTAAAAATGAATATAATGATTTCCTAAATGTGTTAAAAGAATTAGAAGATGAATATAAGATTAAGAGAAATAGAAAAAATAGATATAGTATATGTGAAGAACAATATTATGAAGGATATTATAGAAAAAGTAAAAAGGGATTTGGATTTGTAAAAATAGGTGAAGAAGAAATTTATATTTCAAAAGAAAAATCGTTAAATGCTTTAAATGGGGATAAAGTATTAGTAAAGATACTAGAAAATAAAAGTAAAGAGAAAAATGCAGAAGGAAAAATAGTAAAAATATTAAAACATGAAAAAAATATAGTAGTAGGAATATTTCAAAGAAATCAAAATTTTGGGTTTGTAATCCCTGATGATAAAAATTTTGGAACAGATATTTATATATCAAAAAGTAATTTTGGAAATGCAAAAAATAATTATAAAGTTTTAGTAAAAATAATTAAATACCCTCAAAATGGAAAGAAGGCAGAGGGAAAAATAATTGAAATATTAGGTAATATTAATGAAGCAAGAGTTGATATGTTATCTTTAATAAAAGAGTATAAATTACCAGAGGAATTTCCTAAAAATGTTTTAGAAGAAGCTAAAAGATGTGGAAATCATATAGACAAAAAAGATATAGCAAATAGAGTGGATTTAAGAGATAAAATTATTTTTACAATAGATGGAGAAGATGCAAAAGATTTAGATGATGCAGTAAGAGTAGAAAAACTGGAAAATGGAAATTATAAATTAGATGTTCATATAGCAGATGTAAGCTACTATGTAAAAGAAAATAGCTTATTAGATCAAGAAGCTTTAATTAGGGGGACAAGCATTTATATGTTAGGAAGAGTAATTCCTATGCTTCCTAAAGAATTATCAAATGGTATTTGTAGCTTAAATGCCGGTGAAGATAGATTCACATTATCATGTTCTGTAGAAATAGATAAAAATGGAAGTATAGTTTCCTCAGAGATATATAAGGGGATAATTAAAGTAACGCAAAGGATGAGTTATACAGATGTTCAAAAAATAATAGATAGTTCAGATGAAAAAATACTAAAAAAATATTCTAAATATATTCAAGAATTTAAAAATATGGAGGAACTGGCGATCATCCTAAAAAATAGAAGATTAAATGAAGGATATTTAAATTTAAATATCCCTGAAAGTAAAATAGATTTAGATGCCGATGGACATGTTACAAATATTTCTAAATATAAAACTACATTTGCACATGAGATAATAGAACAATTTATGATAACTGCAAATGAAGCAGTTGCTGAAAAATTTTTTTGGATTGATGCACCGTTTATATATCGAGTTCATGAAAAACCCGATATAGAAAAAGTTCAGGAGTTAAATAGATTTTTATGGAATTTTGGATTGAATATAAAAGCAAATAAAGATAATATTTATCCAAAGGAATTTTCAAAAGTATTAGAAAAAATAAATAAAAAAGAAGAAGAAAAAGTAATTTCTACATTAATACTTAGAACTCTTAAGGTTGCAAAATATGAATCTGAAAATAAAGGACATTTTGGAATTGCAAGTAAGTATTATTGTCATTTTACATCTCCTATTAGAAGATATCCTGATTTATTTATACATCGAATTATTTCAAAGTATTTAGAGAAAGATTATGATGTAGGAGAAGACTTTATAAAACAGTACAAAGAGGAGGCAGAAAATAGAGCTAATCAATCTTCTGAAAGAGAGAAGGTTGCGACTGTAGTTGAAAGAGAAGCAGAGAATATCAAAAAGGCAGAATATATGGAATCAAAAATAGGAGAAGAATACCAAGGAATAATATCTTCTATAACGCCATTTGGAATGTTTGTCGAATTAGAAAATACAGTAGAAGGATTAATTAGATTTGAAAATTTAGGCAATGAATATTTTATATATGACGAAGAAAAGAAAAGGTTAATAGGAAAACATTCAAATATAGTATATAAAATAGGAGATAAGGTAAACATTAGAGTCATATCAGCAAGTAAATTATTAAGAGAGGTTAATTTTGAGTTATTGTAGATACAATAAAATATAAAAAGTCACGAAAAATTTTATATAATTTCCGTGATTTTTATTATTTATTGATGTTAAATTAAATATTTATTTATCTTATTAACATCATAATGTTTACAAAAATAATAACTAAAATAGAAAAAGAAATAATAACAATTCCACCAACTTTATTATTAAATTTTTTAATTTCATAAATAGCATAGCCAATAATTTTTAGTAAAACATAAATAGTTATTATAAAAAAAACAACAAAAGATATAATACTGCTCATAATTTTTCCTTTCTTTATGTTTGAGTAATTAACATTCCTGATTTTACAGAAGAATTAATGTTTACTTTAAAAAATGCATTTTTATAATTATCAAGCCAAGAATAATTTTCAAAATCCATAGTAGTAAAGAAGTTTTTTAAAGCATAGGTTCCTATAGAGGATATATCACTATTAAATTCTCGAGATGTTTTATATAAGTAATCTGTAAACATAGATTTTAAGTAGCTATCACAAGATTTAGAAATAGAATCTAAAACTTCAGGGGATAAATATTTTGAATTTTCTGACATAGAGTAGATTCGTCCTGTAAAATCACAGTTTATTTCTATATAAGGTGTTTGATTAGATGTATAAACTTTTATTTTTGTGTCATGAGAAGGGGTCATATAAATATCTAATAGATTATTCTTATTTTCAGGGTCAGGTACAGAAACTAAAAATCTATCAATATCATTTTTTAAATTTAAAAACGCAACAGTTTCTATTGCACTTAATTCACCTACAATTTTATCAGATTTAAATACTGCTATTCCAAAATTTTCACTTCCGTTTTGACCAGAAATTGAAGCATTACTAGCTATTAAAGTTGAGTCTTGCTGTAAATCACTATTTTTTAGTTCTTTAGATTCTGCATTAAGACCACCTAAGATAGCATGAGGCTCACGAGTTTTACTTGTAAGAGCATTAAAGAAATCACCAATTGTAGCATCTGGTGTATATCCTGTATAATGACTAGATATAGTAAAGGTTTCATAATATTTAGAGATCAAATTTTTTAATTCGGGTTTAGTTTCTTCTAAATAATATTTAGCTTCACATTTGCTAATAATGATATTAGCAGAAGGAGTAACTTGAGTATCGTTAATTAAGGTATATACTTCATCTGATATACCTTGTTCAGCTAATTGCTCAGAGAAAACAATAACTTTACAATGAGATAAACTTATTGGAGTCCCTAGATAGCTATTCATCAAGTTTATAGCATTACTAATAGATGAAGAAACGACAGTATTTATAAAAGGTTCGGGTTTTTCACCAGATTCAATAGTAACAGGAGGAGTAAATTGAAAACTAACTTGTATTTTATCATCATCACTATAGTCTAGTCCTATTGCAGAAACATAAGCTAAATTATCAATATTAAGAGAAGAGTAAGAGCTGGAAAAGGCTAAAATAAATACTAAAATTACTAAAAGTATAAAAATGTTTTTAATAATGTTCTTCATTTTTTAATCCCTTTCTTTTTAAATTTGCTAAAATCAATATTCCAATTCCTAATAAAAATACAATACAAAGAACCATATAAGGATAAATATTATTTTCAAAATTTTGTGATATTGCATAATTTTTAGGAATTAATGAAAGCCCTAAAATAAGTAATCCTATAATGTCAATTAGAGGTTTTGGAGTGTCAACATTTGTAACCTTTTTTAAAATCAAAATAGAAAATTTACTAATAGTACTTAAGTAACATGCAAAAGCTAAAATCCATATAATTAAAAAAATAGATTCTAACCTTTGAAAAAAGCTTCCAAGTTCAATATATCTAGTTGCATTATATAAAGGAGTAATCTCATCAGTTGTAATGAAAAATGAAAATATAAATAGTAAAGTTGCAACACTAATTAATATATATATTGCTGTTATTCCAATTGAAATTAATGCTATTTGTTTCATCTTTTCAGGCTTTTTAAGTAAAGGAGGAAGAAAGTAAAGATATACAATACCTCCAAATGCTGATATATTTCCAATTCCTAAAATAAACGTGTTAAATATACCATCACCTAAGATAGGAAACATTCTTTGAGGTGTAAATTGCTTCATATTTGTAGCAAAAAGAAAAATAATTGCAACTAAAACAATTGGTACAACAATTAGATTAGTTTTTGAACTTGCATTAAAATCTAGTCTATTTACAAAACACATAGCTATTATAAAAAATGATAAAATAAAAAATATATCTGTCATTGGATAATAAATTACTTTCATACTTTCTGAAAAATTTCTTAGAAACATACTAGAACTGACAAGAAAGTATACCATAAAGATAATACCTATAATATTCTTAAATACCTTTCCACCAATTAATTCGGAAATATCTATGATATCTAAACCCGGAAAATTTTTTAATAATCTAAATATTAAATATCCCAATATAACAACTATAATACTTACATAAATTAAATTAATTATACTTGCAGATTTCATTGAAGTTAGAATATTCCTAGGCAGAGAAAGTATGGTATGAGCAACTACGATTGTTAAGATTATCATTATTGCTTCAACTGTTCCAATTTTTGCTTTTGACATAAAAATTTCTCCTTCCTTATTTATTTTTTCTCCAATCGAAGTATTTCCATTTCATAGATATTTTATCTTGTTCTTTTGGTTTTTTTGTAGACATATAAGGAGGTCTATACTCTCTTTTCCAAATAGGTGGGAGTAAATAAGAATTACCTTTGCTGTCAGTTCTAGGAGCAAATGGTGTTGTATAAGGTACTCCAAAAGAGTTTAAACTACATAATGCAGAAATATACACAAAAAGTCCAATAGATATTCCTAAAAATCCAGCTGTAAATCCTAATAATATAAAAGTAAACCTAAAATATCTTAAATGAAAACCAAATGAAAAATCCGGAATTGCAAAAGATGCTATACCTGTAATTGCAACAATTATAATTAGTATAGGGCTAACAATTCCTGCACTTACAGCAGCTTGCCCTAAAACTAAAGCACCAACAATTCCTATTGTTGGTCCAATAGGAGAAGGTACTCTAAGACCTGCTTCACGTATTAATTCAAAAGAAAATTCCATCAAAAGTATCTCAAATAGAATAGGAAAAGGAACATTTTCACGTGAACCTAAAATAGAATACAGTAAACTTGTTGGTAATATTTCCTGATGAAAACTAGTAATAGCAATATATAAGCCTGGTAGTAGTAATGTAATAAGAGATGATAAAAATCTTAAAATCCTTAAAAAGTTTGAAAAATTAGGCTTTAAATTGGTATCTTCAGGAGAAGATAAAAAATCAATTAAAATAGAAGGCATAATAATTCCATAGGGATTTCCATTTACAATTACTATAACTCTACCATTTAATAAATGTTTTGCTGCTTTATCAGGTCTTTCCGTAGCTATTGTTTGAGGAATGCCAAAAATATTCGAATCACATACAAATTGTTCTAATTCACCTGCAGAAAATAAGGAATCTATCTCAAGGTTGTTTAATCTATATTTAACTTCATTTACTAAATCGGAATTAGTAAAATCTTGAATATAACAAACTGCACATTTAGTTTTTGTTATTTTTCCAACTTCTATTGATTCAATAATTAGATTTTCATTATTTACAATTCTTCTTATAATTGAAGTATTAGTTCTTATATTTTCAACAAAGGCTTCATGAGGCCCTTTTATAACAACTTCATTAACAGGAGTATCAATACTCCTTTCTTTAAAACCTTTGACCTCAATATCAAAAGCCTGATTTAATGTATCAACAAATAAAACACAATTACCGAGAATTAATACCAACTGCAGCATCATCAAAATTGGAAATTTGTTTTACAGCATTTTGAGGCAATAAGCAACCCATTAAATAATTAGGTAAATCAAATTTTTTAATTTTTCTAATAGTAACTTTATTATTAACTGATTCTGAAATTATTTTATTTTGAGCTCCATCATATAAATTGCTTTTATTACGAAGCATTAAAGGTTTTAAAATAAAATTATCCATAATTTCAGAATTTACCAGTCCATCAATATAAATCAAAAAGGCATTATATTGTTTACCATATGCATTTAGTGTAAATTCACGAAATATAATGTCACTATTTATTAGAAGATTATATCGAGTTTTCATATATTCAATATTTACAGATAAACTAGAGGAAATTTTCAAATTGTCAGATGTATTACTATTTTTTTGATTTTCAATTTGATTATTTTTATTTTCATCTTCTGAAATGATAAATTGGTAATCATTTTCAGGTGTGTAAGAAAAGAATTCATTAAATAAACTTTTTAATCCCATATAATTTCTCCATTAATATTTTTTATAGTATTTCATAAAAAGTAAAAAAATATACTAGTTTTATATATAAAAAAATGTTATAATTATAAAGAAGGGAAAAAGAAAATGAAGAGTAAATTTATAAGTGTAATAATGGCAATAATTGTATTATTAATAATATGTGTACTTTGTATATTTGGAATGATTTTTTGGGAAGAAATAAAATCTTTTGAAACAGGTATCATTCCAGAAGATTTTCAAACTGTGATATCAGATACTTACAATACAATTGATACAAATCTAGAAACTCCTGAAATAATAGAAAATTCATTAGACTTAATGGAAGATAAAGATACATCAAATAATAGTATAGATTATAGTAGTGTTACAATAGATAGATATTTTTATAATCAGTTGAGTAGCCAATCACAAATAATATATAAAGCTTTTGAAGCTAATAAAGAAAATTTAAAAACAGGTAATTATGAAATAAAACTAGGAGATTCTTTTACAAATATATTAAGTAAAGAAAATGGACAAGAAGAGTTAGGACAGTATTATCAAACTGCATTTGAAGCATTTAATTATGATAACCCAGATGTGTTTTATTTAAATCCTAATAAAATGTATTTAAATATTGAAACAACAACATCTATAAGT
The DNA here is from genome assembly GCA_947629085.1 of uncultured Clostridia bacterium. Taxonomy (GTDB): domain Bacteria; phylum Bacillota; class Clostridia; order TANB77; family CAG-508; genus CAG-269. The sequence continues at coordinate 5,470 of CANRCM010000003.1, read as the reverse complement.
GGTAAAAAATATAATGTATATATTAATAGTGGAAATAAAGGTAGCTATTTAACAGATGAATTTTCTTCCGAAGTAGAAGTTAATAATGCCATAAATGAAGTTGAACAAATAAAAAAACAAATAGTTTCTAATAGAACACAAAATGCATATGAAAATATAAAGATGGTACATGATTATTTAGTAAATAATTTAGAATATGATACATCAATTTCTAAACCACATATTTATACTATATATGGAGCATTAGTAAATAGAGTTTGTGTATGTGAAGGATATGCTAGGGCATTTAAATATATTATGGATGAACTAAAGATTCCATGTGTATTAGTAATAGGTAAAGGTACTAATTCTCAAGGACAGACAGAAAATCACGCATGGAATTATGTACAATTAAATGGAAAATGGTATGCTATAGATACTACATGGGATGATCCGGTTATATATGGAAATGGGAAAATTTCAAGAGAGTCAAAATATAAATATTTTTTAAAAGGTTCAAAAAACTTCAATCAAGATCATTCACCAAGTGGACAATTTACTCAAAACGGAAAAGTTTTTAATTATCCAGAAATTAGTAATTCAGACTATAATTAATATATAGATAGAGAAAGCTATACATAGGTTAAATAATTTTTTATGATTTAATTTCCTTTGTATAGCTTTTTATATATTGATATATTTATATAATACAAAATATTATAAATAATAAGTGTATTTTATTTTAAATTTAAAATGATAAAAATAGTAATAAGATAAAGAAAAGTATTAAAACTTGACAAAATAATTTTTTACATATATAATTATAACGTTATAAAACAGGATGTAATATATTATTAGTAAGGAGTAATATGAAAAATGAAAAGTAATAAGAATATAAAAAGCATAGTGTTGCTTGCTATATTAGGAATTTCAGCATTGTTTTTTATAAATATTAGTTTTGCAGCTGATACAGCAAAAGTAAATGTTGAGACAGCAAATCTTAGGGAAACAGCAGATTCAGAATCAAAAATATTGAAACAACTTTCTCATAATGACGAAGTACAAATCGTAGATAAAAATGGAGAATGGTATAGAGTAAAATCTAAGGACATAACTGGATACATAAGAAAAGATTTATTATTAATAGAAAACGAAGACAAAACTAATGATTCAAATACAGAATCAAAAGTAGTAGAAACAGCTAATAATACTAAAACTGAGACAACTATAGATATAACGAATGAAGGACAAGAAAAAACAAATATAGTATTAGAAGATACTAAATTAAAAATTGTTCCAGTAATAAATGCAACAGATATAGTAGAAGTAAAAAAGGATGAAGAAGTTAAAATAATAGAAACAATTAATGGATGGGTATGTATACAAACAAACTCAGAAAAAGGTTGGATAAGAAGTGATAAACTAAAATCAAAAGAAAGCAATATAGAAACTAATAAAGAAGAAGCTAAAGAAAACCAAGAGCAAACTTCACAAGAAACTCTAATAAAGACAGCATTTATTGCTTCTGAAACAGTAAATTTAAGAAAAGAGGCTAATACTAATTCAGAAATTGTTGCAAAATTAACATTAAATATGGCAGTAAATGTTTATTCAGAAGAAGAAGGATGGAGCAAAATAAAAGTTGGAGAAAAAGAAGGATATGTTTCTACATCACTTTTATCAGATACTAAGAAAGAAACTTCTAGAAACATGAGTACTCCTAGAAGCAACACAAACACTTCAACGTCAAATGATATAAGCTCATCATCAACAGCATCTTCAACAGGTTTAGCAGTAATTCAAACAGCTAAAAGTTATTTAGGTTATAGATATGTATATGGAGCATCAGGACCAAGTAGTTTTGATTGCTCAGGATTTACATCATATATATATAGACAATATGGAATATCTTTAAATAGAACAGCTGCAGGTCAATATGCAAATGGTATTGCTGTTAGTAAAGAGCAATTACAGCTAGGTGATTTAGTTATGTTTGGTAAATCAGGAATTAATCACGTAGGAATTTATATAGGTGGAGGACAAATGATTCATGCAGCAAATCAATCAAGAGGAGTTACAATAGATACTATAAATTCTGGATACTATGGAAATAATTATGTAGGTGCTAGAAGAGTTTTATAAAAAGGAAAAGCAATTAAGAAAGGAAAGATTCATATAAAAAGACCTATTTTAGTTGCAACTATAGGATATATAATAGGAATATTAATGGGGCTATACTTTAAAAATAGTATAGTCCTTTTCTATATTCCAATAGTTGCTATATATTTAATTAGAATAAAAATAAAAACTAAAAGAAAAAAATTTAAATTTTTAAATCCAAAAAGATATTTTAAATATTTAAAGATAATAATAAATAAAAAAATGATTATTTTTATAATTTTTGTTTCTATTATTTCAAATTCAATTACTATTTTTCAAAATAATAAATATGATTATTTATATCAAGGTGTAAATGAAATACAAGGAGAGGCTATTATAGTAAGCAATAAGACAGAAAAAGTATATAACAATATTTACAAGATTAAAATAATCAATGCTAATAAAAATAAAAAATATATAAATACATATTTATATTTAAAAATTAATAAAAAATTATTAAAGAATTTAAAATATGGAGATAAAATTAAATTTGAAGGTGAATTTATAGAACCAGAAATTTCTAGAAATTATCAAGGATTTAATTATAAGGAATATTTAAAAACATTAAAAATTTATGGAACTGTAAAATGTAATAATGTAGAGACAATAGGAGAAAACAAAGGTAATTTAATTTTAAATATATCAAATAAAGTATGTTTGAAATTACAAGAAAATATAGATAATATATTAGAAAAAGATGAAGCATCAATAATAAAAGGAATAATTTTAGGAGATAAAGATGAAATTCAGGAAGAACTAAAAAATAGTTTTAAAGACAGTGGAGTATCACACGTTTTAGCAATTTCAGGTATGCATGTATCATATATAGTAATAGCCATAAATTTATTCTTAAAAAAAAGGATAGGAAAACGAAGTAGAATAACTTTTACTATTATGTTTTTAGTTTGCTATATGTTTATAATAGGTTTTTCACCTTCTATCGTAAGAGCCACTTTAATGTCAATAATATTATTAGGTTCAGAAATATTTTATAGAAAAAATGATATAGCAACATCTATTAGTTTATCATTATTAATTATTATAATATATAATCCATTCATGTTAATTAATATAGGATTACAATTTTCATATATAGGAACTATAGGAATTATTTTATTAAATAAAAATATAAAAAATATTTTGAAAAGTATAAAAATTAAAAATAGAAAATGGAGATATAAAATAAGTATAACAAATTTAAAAGTGATTATTAAAGTGCAAGAAATATTATCAATAACATTATCTGCTCAGATTTCAATTCTGCCATTAATGATTTATCATTTTAATACTTTTAATACATATTTTTTAATAGCAAATTTATTAATAAGTATAATAATAGGACCAGTACTAATATTAAGTTTTATATTTATTATTTCAAGTTTAATTTATTATCCTTTTACTAAAATTATTTCATATATATTAACATATTTAATTCAAATATTAATTTATATTTCAAATTTTTCTAAAATTCCATTTTCAAAAATTTATTTTGCTACACCTAAGATTCTTACTATTATTTTATATTATATAATTTTATTATTAATTAATTTTATATATAAAATATATAATTCAAGGAATTTAAATAATACACAAATAAGAGTAAAAAATATGGTAGCATTGGTAAAATATAGAATGTTTATAAATAAAAATAAATATTTAAAAATAATTGTAGTGAGTATTTTAATTATAATTATATTTAAATTAATTCCTATAGATTTAAATATTTATTTTGTAGATGTAGGACAAGGAGATTGTACATTTATTGTAACACCGTTTAAAAAAACTATTTTGATAGATGGTGGTGGTAATCGTTCATCAGAATTTGATGTGGGTAAAAAAACTGTATTACCATATATCCTAGATAGAGGATATACTAAAATTGACTATATGATTATTAGCCATTTTGATCAAGATCACGTTGGTGGATTACTAACTGTTATGGAGGAATTAAAAGTTAAAAAAGTTATTATTTGTAAACAATTAGAAAATTCAGAAAATTATCAAAAATTTTTAAAGATAGTTAGAGATAAAAAAATAAAAGTTATCTTGGTTAAGAAACGGAGATAAACTAAGGATAGAAAAAGATATAAATATTCAAATATTGTGGCCTAATGAAGAACAGATTAATGATAATATTTTAAATAATAATTCAATTGTAGCAAAGATTAATTATAAAAGCTTTTCAATGTTATTTACTGGAGATATAGAAGCAATTGCAGAAGAAAAAATATTAGAAGAATATAAAAATACAAATATTTTAAAAGCAACATTGTTAAAAGTTGCACATCATGGTTCTAAAACTTCTACCACAGAAGAATTTTTATATGAAACAAAACCCAAAATTTCTCTAATTGGTGTAGGTAAAAATAATACATTTGGACATCCAAACAAGAGTACTATAGAGAAATTAGAAGCAATCAATTCTAGAATTTATAGAACAGATGAATACGGAGAAATAATAATAAAAATTAATAATAGATTAAAGTTGAATATAAAAACAAATCTTAAATAATAAAAGTACTTAATCATTAAAGATTAAAATAGTAACTAAAAAGGTTTAATGTATAATTTTAACAAAAATGTAAATAATAACAGAAAACATAGCTTAAAAGGAGAAGTAAAAATTATGAATAAAACTATAATAACAATATTATCTATAATTATAGTTGCCATGGCAATGTTAACTGCTCTTATTATATATCAGCCAAAAAGTGCAAATAAATCTGATGATATTATAACTAAAATAGCTGATGAAAATATACTAGATGATTGTACTGACGAATATGAAGAAATACAAAGTGAAATGTTAGAGGCAAATTCAGAGGAAGAAAAAATTTCGCCTAATTGTTTTATAACATTAAAAGTGACATACAAAGGGTGTGGACATCAAACAAGTGAGTATATTAAAGTACCAGAAAATCTTGTAAACAAATCTAAGGAGGAATTAGAAAGACAATATGTTGGTTGGAATATTCAAGAATTTTCAGATATACAAATAACTTTAAGTAAAGAAGAAGATGGAGAGTGTGGAGAACATTATTTAGTACAAGATGTAAATGGAAAGGTTTTAATATATGAAATATTAGAAGATGGAAGTAAAAAAGAATATGAACAAACAGATATATCAACAGAGTATTTATCAGAACCAGATAAAGTACAAATTAAAGAAGGAATTAGAGTAAATGGAAAACAGTCTTTAAATCAATTAATAGAAGATTATGAATAATATAGGTTTAAAATAGATATGACACACTAAAAATAAAAATAAATATAGGAAATACCAAAAATATGATAAAATGTTTTTAACCACAAAAACTTTATCTAATCGGAG
>CANRCM010000002.1 GCA_947629085.1 uncultured Clostridia bacterium | reverse complement strand
CACTATTATTGTTATTACTAATGCTATTAATGTTATTCCTTTCATTCCTTTTGTCATCTTTATTATTTCCTCCTTTTTTTGGCATGAAAAATGTTTAAACGCAAAAAAGCAAGACTAAGCCTATTTTTTTACTTTTTATAGACTTTAGTCTTGTCTTTATTTATATTTTTTATTCCTTCTCATTAAAATAGCAAGAATTATAGCTGGGACTTTCTTTTGCATTCTCATACCTTCTTTTACTTTTGTTTTTACTTTTTTATTTTATACTAATTATTAAAATTTGACAAGTTATTTTATGATAAAATCTCTTTATTATCTTTTTCTTTGTATTAATATTACTATTTTTTTATTTAGCTATCTATTTTGAACATTCAATAATTTCAAGTATTATATTATATTATTTTTATATTTTATTATATTTCTTATGAACATTAATTACAATCTAAAATAATTAAATTTTATATCCATATTACTTAATATTTCCTTTTCTCTATCTGTACAAGTTAATATAATAATTTGATAATTCTGTAATTTATTATTAATATATTTTAAAATATTTTCTAATCTATCTTTATCATAATACGCAAATACTTCATCTAAAATAACTGGTAAGTTCTCTTCTGATAATTCTTCTGCCATAGAAAGTCTTAGTGATAGATACAATTGATCTATTGTTCCTATACTAAGTTTTGAAACTGGTACATAATTCCCATTATCTAATTCTATAATTAATCCTTGCTCATCATTAAACATTATCTTATTATATTTTCCTTCAGTTATTTCAGAAATAATTTCAGATAATTTTTGTGTAAATTTAGGTGTTACTGTGTTTTTCATTTTTACATATGAATTTTCTAAAATTTCTTTTGCTAAATTAAAACTTGTATTTATTTTATTTAAAGTTGACATTTTTTCTTTATTGTTGACTAATTCTTCTTCTATTTTAGGTAAATTATCAAGTTTTACTTCAACATTTTTACTTTCTATATCTAAAGTATTTAATTCTATTTTTTTATCATTAATTCTATCTTGTAAATCATCTATTTTATAATTAATATCTTTTAAGTTAATAAACTCATTTATTCTATTCTTTTCTATTTTATTTAAATAATTATTCTTTATTTTTTCCTTTTCTAGATTAATTTTTACAAGCAAACTATTTTTAATATTAATTATTTCTTGTTCTAAATTAACATTATTTTCTTCTAATATATTTATTTCACTTTCTTTATTTTTAATTTCATCTTTTATTTTCTCTATATTAATTAAATTGACATTTTCTTCTTTTTTTATTTTTTTATTTAATTTGTTTTTTAATAAAATAGAAAAAATTAAATATATTGGTATTATAGAAAGAAAAATATTATTAATTAATTTATTTTTTATAAAAACAAGTTGTAAAATATTTATTAAAATTAATAAAATAAAAATTATTATTAGCATTATATTTAATTTGTTTTTTCTTTTTTTTACTATTTTATTATCTTCTATTTTTTTTGTATCTAATTTTAAAATATTTTTATTTTCATTTTCTATATTTGTAATTTCATCTTTAATTAAATGTATTTTTTTATCATTTTCACTTCTTATATTTTCTTTTATTTTTATTTTTTCATTCTCTAAATTTTCTTCATCAGAAATTCTTTTTATTTCTCTTAATAAATTATTTTCATTTTCTAAATTTAAAATTTCTTCTTTTAAACAATCTTTATTCTCTTCAATCTTATATTTAAAATCTTTATATTTGTCTAATTCTTGTTTTTCATTCTCTAAATTTTCAATTTTTCTTTTTAATATATTAATTGGCTTTTGTCTAGACTTTTCAGTTCCTACTTCATCTAATTGTCGTCTATTTATTCTATCTATTGCTCTTTTATATGAAACATTATCATTTCCTGTGCCAATTAAATTTGCTATTTTTTGAACTAGCATACTTTGTTCTTGTTTTCCGAAGTTTAGTTTCTGTTTGTCCTACTATTAATGTTGATAAAAACAATTCTTCATCTATATTAGTTTGTTCATAGAAAAATTGATTTCCTTTTGTTTTATCTATATTAAATTCTTTAGATATATCTTCCATATTTTGATTAAATATTTTTGGGTTTTTCTTTTTAAAGTCCCTATAAACTTCATATTTATTTTTGTTATTTAACTCATATTCAATTTTTCCTGAAAATTCTTCTCCTATCCATGGTTTATATTTTTCAAAATCAGAATATTCTTTTCCTCTTTTATTTTTTGATATTCCATAAAAAGTATTTATTATAAATTTTAAAAGAGTTGATTTGCCTGCTTCATTCTTACCATAAATAATATTTATTCCATCTTTTAAATTAATTTCTTTTTCATGTAATTTCCCATAAGAATTTATTTTTATTTTATTAATTTTCAAATTCTTTTCCTCTTTTCTTATATGTTTTGTGTATAGATTTTATTTGTTTTTTATTCTAAAGCGTCTAAACCTATTTCTATTGCTTTATCTATTATCTCTTTTTCTTCTTGACTAATATTAGTATTATTTGATTTTTCTAATATTTCTTTAATAAACATTCCCCTTAATGTACTTTCATTTGCAAGTTTTTCTAAATCATATGCAATTTTTGTTGCATCTTTTATTTTAATAATTCTATCATTTAAAATATATTTTAAAATTTCAAATTTATCAATCTCAAAATTTCTATTTCCTACTAATATAATTTCTACATATTGATTATTTTCTATTTTTAAATCATTTATTTTTTCTATTAATTCTTCTTTTGATAAAATATCCGTTACATTTATATCTTTTTTTATAAATTCTTCATCATCAATTTTAATAAATTTTAGGTTTAATTCTTCCTTTTTTAAATTTCCTTCTATTATCCCATGCTCTCCAATTTCGTCAAAACCTAGTGCTATTGGTGAACTTGGATAAACTATTTTTTGCTCTGCATATGTATTGTAATCCAACTTATGTATATGTCCTAATGCTACATAATCAAATCCTTTCTTTTTTAATGTATTAGATGATATAGGATTATAATTTCTTTCATTGTTTTCTCCACTATCTAAGCTAGCATGAGTAACTAATATATTTATTTTATCTTTATTATCTATAAATAATTCTTCTATTCCAGAATTTTTACAATAAAAATCATCAAAACCAAAACCATATATATCAGCATCTTTAGTTTCTATTTTTGTTATTTTTGAATTAAATATTGTTACGTTTTTATTCCAATCAAATTTATTATAATATGAATTTTTTATATAGGGATCATGATTTCCAGGTGCTATAAATATTTTAGTATTTGGAATCTCTTTAAATAAATTATTTATATATTCTATTGTTGATCTCTTTATATACTGATTTTCATATAAATCACCTGAAATAAAAAAATATTCTATATTATTTTCTTTTATATATTCTATTATTTGTTTAAATGCATTCCTTTGCTTTAATCTTCTTAAATCTCCTAATGTATCTTTTTGGGATAAATTTATAAAAGGACTATCAAAGTGCATATCTGCCATATGTATAAATTTCATTTTTTTCTCCTTTTTAATAAAAAATTATTTTGTTACCTTAAAAAATATTCTACTATATTTTTTTGTTTTTTGCAATAAAAAAAGCGAAAACTTTTTTGGTCTTCACTTTTTTATTTATTATTTATTCATCATCTTCAATTGCTCCAAATAATTCATCGAATTTAGCCTCTAGTTCTTTTTGTAAATCATACGTATCTTCTTCCTCATCTATGTCGCTAGGTAATATTGGTGCATTATCTTCTTTTGATATAATAGGTTCTTGCTGTTTTATAGTTTCTTCCTTTATTGCTACATTTTCGCCTTGATTTTTAATTTCATCTTCATCTGTAAATAAATCATCTAAAGATTCAACTTTTAAATCATTTGCTTTTTCACTATTATCTTCTTCAACATAAGGATTATATGGATTATATTTTCTCCATGTTCCTCTATCTTTTTCTCCAATATCATTATGACTAATTTCTAATTCTGCCATTTGCTTTGCCATTGGATGTTTAAAATAATAAAATTTATTTGCCTTTACTGGTTTTATTCCTTTTTCATATATAATACATACATCATTATCTAATCTTCTAAGTTCATCTGGCGTCATTAAAGCTCTTGCCATAATTTGATCAGATACTGATTTACCTGTCTTCCAGTTTTGTCTATCACGATTTATTGATATACTATCTCTTTCTATAGTTTTTTCTCCTAATGCCTTTGAAAAATATTCTACAGTTTTATATGAGTTGCTTCCTAAAAATACATGTGTATCACAGTTACCCATAATTGTTTCATAAGATTTTTCATAAACTGCTTCTAATTGATCTACATTTTGTAAAATTACACTAAAAGAAATTCTTCTACTTCTTGATGTTGATATTTTTTTATCAAAATCTGGTATTTTACCTATGTTTGCAAACTCATCTAATATAAAGAATGTTTGCTCTCTTAAAGCTCCCCCATTTTGGTCTGCATAGTCATATAATTGTTGTATCATTTGTGAGAAGAAAATAGTTAATAAAAAATCATAAGCAGTATGAGTATCAGAAGATATTACGTATACGGCTGTCTTTTTATTTCCTATCTCTTCAAAATCTATAGTATCTGTTGATGTTAACTCTGCTATTTCCTTTGAGTCAAATTTACCTAATTTAGATTGCAATGTACTTAAAATAGAGCTATATGTTTTTTCTGGTGCAATTTCAATTGATTTATAATACATTCTAGCTGGATGATCATATGGTAATTTACTTATTAAATCTGTCAACAAATTGCTTCCACCATTGTTGTTTGCTGCTCTTACTAATTCCGCACAACTTGCTAAGTTTTGCTCTTCCTCTGGTCTAGTAGCAATTAGATAATAAATTAATGCTTTTAATAACATTTCTGCTGAGTCATCCCAGAATGGATCTGACTTTCCACCTTCTGATTGTTGCCCTTTTACAATTGTATTTGCTATTACATCAACATCTATTTCTGATGAAATATGCATTAAAGGGTTATATCCATCACTATATTGTGGTCTAACTAAATTTAATACTTTAATTTCATATCCTTTTGATTTTAAATATCCTGCTGTTCTATCGTAAAGCTCTCCTTTTGGATCTGTAAACACATATGAACCTAGACATTGATAAGCATTTGGAATTGAATAAGACGCAGATTTACCAGAACCTGATCCGTCCAACTACCAATACATTTACATTTCCTCGTTTATCTACTGGTAAGTAATTATTTTCAGCTAATATAATTCCTTTATGTTTATTAAGGACTTGATATTGTTCTCCTCTTTGACTCCAGTCACTTGAACCATGTTCAATATCTGAATATTCATTTTTAGGTGCTGATTTTACAAATCCTATAAAGAAAAATATTGAATAAATTATAGTTGTTATTAATAATGTAGAAAAATAATCTCCTACTGATCCACTAGCAAATACATTCCCAATAGTTTTTAAAGGATTCGTTATTGATTGTCCAAATTTTTCAATAAACACATTTAAATCTAATGTTCCTTTTATATTTGCCATATGCCAACTATATGATAATGGCGCAACAAATACTATGGCTATAAAGATCCATAGTATTGCAAATATTATAAAATTTTTTCTATTTCTTCTTATTGCACCTTCTATTTTGTAATTCATACAATTCACCTACTCTTTTGTATAATTTATTTTACCTAGATTTATCTACTGGTTTACCACCATTTTCTACTGATATTGACATACCTTGTTCTAAGTCAGTACTTAATACTGGTCTAGTTGTACTATTAGGTATAATAGTTTTTGTGTTTTTCTTTGTTGGTTTTTTCTTTTCTTCACTTATAATTTGTGCTGTAGATGCAGTTATTATAAATTTATCATTAATACCTGCTGCACCTTCTATTGCTTCTGTAGGTATTTGTGTATTTCCTTTCATAGTCATAAATTCTATCCTCCTATTTTTCATCTCTTATTTCGAATGCGAAATAAGATTTATACGGTTTTAATTTACATTTTCCTTTAACTTCATTTGTTTTTTCATCAAAATAAAGTATAGGTTTTACTTCTTCTGTGGTTTCTGGATCTATAATAGATATAGGTCTTTTTAAGTTTGGTGTATATTGAAATTCTTTATATTCTGTTTCTTTATCAGCATATATTGTATTAAATTGAAATGGTGTTGGCTTTTTAGTAATTTTCACTTCATCATTAATTAAAATTCCATTATTAATAATTACTTTATCTTCTCCAAAAGATAAAATAACTAACTGATTTCCATCCTTTTGTGGTTCTTCTACATAAAAAGTCTTTTTATTATAATTGCCTACTATTTCCTCTGTATGCTCCAATTTTTCCACAGTATATTTGGGATACTGATTTAAATATTCCTTTTTAGTTTTATTTACTTGATATATTACTGTCTTTACTCCTTCTGGATCTGTTATGCTAAAATGTTTTCCTTGCATAGCCTCCATTTTTTACCTCCATTTCTATGTATATCCATAGTTTTTCTTTTGTCATACACCTCTTTTATTATAACTAATTTTTAAACATTTGTCAACATAAAGCCTTGCTTATTTAGATTTTTATCTTCTTGGATTAAATTTTGATATTTGACTTAATTTTTTATACTCTTCTTTTTCCTGTTCGGTTAATCTTTTTGGTACAACTATCTTTATTTCTGCAATCAAATCTCCTCTAGTATGTTTTTCAGCTCCTATATAACCTTTATTAGGTATTTTTATTGTTTCTCCACTTTGAATTCCTTTTGGTATATAAATATTAGTTTCATCTTCTATCGTTTTTATAGATAGTTTTGTTCCTAAAGCCGCTTCCCAAGGAGTTACCAATACATCTGTATATATATCATATCCCTTTAGTCTAAATCTTTTATCATCTTCTATCTTTACTTTTAAAAATAAATCTCCGTTTTTTCCACCATTTTGTCCTGCTTTACCTAATCCTATTAATCTTATTTTTTCGCCATTTCTTATACCTTTTGGAATTTCTAGTGAGAACATCTTTTGATTTCCGTTAACATTTTTTAAAGATATTTGTTTTTTTAATCCATAAAAAGCTTCATATATACTTATTTTTATTTCTGTTTCAATATTTTCACCTTTTACAGCATGTTTGTTTTTTTCTTTTTTTAAGTCCTTTTTTTCTTTCTCTATATTTCCAAAAAACATATTAAAAAATACATTCTTTTCATTTTTTAATGAAAATGCTTTTGCTCCTTTTTCAAAATTAGAATTCCAAATTCTATCATATTTTTTCTTTGAACTTGAATTTGATAAAATTTTATATGCCTCATTTATATCTTTTATTCTTTCTTCTGCTAATGTATTTCCAACATTTAGATCTGGATGATATTTCTTAGCAGCTTGTCTATATGCTTGTTTTACTTCATCTATAGAAACTCTACTTGTTTCCAAGTCTAGTATTTTATAATAATTTTTTACAACCATTTTTACATCCTCCTAAAATTAGGTATTTCTATTATACCACAGAATTAAAAAATTTCAATGAAAAAAATGGATTTTATCAAATTTGTGTATCTAACTTTAGCATAAATATTAAAAAAGCCTATGCATTAATAATTTTAGTTTACTTAACGCATAGACCTTTATTAAATTTAGTAGTTCTAATTTATCTTATTTCTAATGCTAAATTTATTAATTTGTTTAGTAATTCTTTATATGTAATTCCACTTTCTTGAAACAATTTCGGATACATACTAATATTAGTAAATCCTGGCATCGTATTTATTTCATTTATATAAATTTTTGATGTTTTTTCTTCTACAAAAAAGTCAACTCTTGAAAGTCCTTTCCCATCTATTGATTTATATGCTTTTATAGCTTGATTTCTTATTTCTTTTGATATTTCTTTTGGAAGTTGTGCTGGTATTTCTGTATAAGATTCTTGGTTATTATATTTTGCATCATAACTATAAAAATCTTCTGCTGATTTTACTTCTCCTATAGCTGATGCTACTACTTCTTCATTTCCTAGAACTGCACATTCTACTTCTCTACCTACTATTTGAGACTCTACTAAAATTTTATTATCAAATTGTTCAGCATATTTAATATATTTTTCTAATTCTTCTTTCGTTTTTGCTTTATTTATTCCTACACTTGATCCAGATTGTGATGGCTTAACAAATACTGGCAATCCTAAGTTTTCTACTATTTTTTCAGTAGCCTCTTTTAGCTCAAGTATTTTTTCATTAAATTGTTCGTCTACATATATATATTTATTTTTGTATTTTCTAATATATTGATATTTTGCTTGATTTAAACCTGCTTTTTTGAATATCACTTTTGTATATACTTTATCCATTCCTACACAAGAGCTTAGAACTTTGCATCCTACATAAGGAATTTTTAATAGTTCAAGCACTCCTTGTATTGTTCCATCTTCCCCATATAGTCCATGTAGCACAGGAAATACAACTTCCAACTTTTGTAAATATTTGAATACATTCTCAATTTTATCTTGTTTTGTTCCTTCTATATTTGTTTTAAACCATTCTCCTTCTTTTGAAATAAAAATTGGATATATTATATATTTGTCTTTATCTAAATTCTTTAAAATAGATTTAGCTGATTCAACAGAAACTTCATTTTCTGTTGACATTCCCCCAAATATAACCCCTAAATTTTTTTTCATCTACATCTCTCCTTTAAAATTCCACTCAATAAATTTTTCTGCTAATTCGAAAAATTTCATTAGATTAGAAGCTTTAAATAAAATGACATCTTGTGATTTTACTATTTGTTTTAGTACTGTATATATTTGCTCTTTATCTTCTAAATAATATATATTTTCTTCTTTCATTCCACTTTTTCTTGCTTCGAGAGCTATGTATTCTGCTAAATTACCATTACATATTAAAATATCTACTCCATTTTCATAAACTTCCTTTCCGACTTTTCTATGTAATTCTTCCGAGAAATCACCTAGTTCTAACATATCTCCTAATACTGCGATTTTTCTTTTTCCTTTGAATTCCTTTAATGCTTTTATTGATGCTTGCATCGCTTCTGGACTAGCATTATATGCTGCATTTATCACTGTAACTCCATTTGATATTTTTGTTATATCATTTCTTTTTTTAGTAAGCTTAAAACTTTCTATTCCTTCTTTTATATCTTGGTTTGATATATCTAATAATTTTCCTACAACCATAGCACTTAAACTATTTAAAATAAAATGTTCTCCCCCAACAGGAACATTAATTTCAATACTTTCATTATTTAATTTGCATGAATATTTACTACATGTTTCTTCTAAAATTATGTCTTTAGCAATAAAGTCACTTTCATTGCTTACACCATAAGTTTTTATTTTTTTATTTTCTTTATTTTGTAGATACCATTTATGTAATAAATCATCATCATTATTTATTACAATATCTGAATTTTTAGATCCCTCTAATATTTCTAATTTTGCTTTTAATATATTTTCTTTAGAACCTAAATTGCCAATATGAGAAGTACCAATATTAGTTATTATACATATCGTTGGTTTTGCAATTTTACTTAATAATCTTATTTCTCCAAAATGATTCATTCCCATTTCTAAAACCATAGCTTCTTCATCTTTTAGTTGTAAAATTGTAAATGGTAATCCAATATTATTATTATTATTTCCTATTGTTTTTAATGTTTTATATTTTTTAGATACTACATTTGATATAATATCTTTTGTACTAGTTTTACCAACACTTCCTGTTACTGCTATAACTGGTATATCATATAAATTTCTTTTGTATGTAGCTAATTTATATAAAGCTTCCAATGTATCTTCAACTTCTATTATTACTTTTCCTTTATATTTTTCTTTTTCGCTCTCTGAGATATTAATATTTTGTATTATTACTCCTGTAGCTTTATTATCTAATGCCTGTTTCCAGAATTCATTCCCATTAAATTTTTCACCTTTTATTCCTATATAAATGTCACCTGGTTTTATATCTCTAGTATCTTTTGAAAAATTTTCACATTCTATATTTTCATTTCCTGATATTAAATTTCCTTTTGTTACTTTTATTATGTCTTTTACCTTTAATTTATTCATTTTATCCTCCGAATTTTACTTTTTTATTTTTATAAATTTATTAAATTATATGATTATTTTTTATTTTTTGCAACTTCTAAAAAAGCATGGTATAATACCATGCTCTAATTATTTATTTTCTACACTTCTATTTGCTATTTCAATTGCTTTTGAAACTATACTTCCACAATTTTTAGCAGAAACATTTGACCAGTCTCCATCTTTCTTTACTTGATCATACACTCCTAATTCTTTAGCTATTTCTTCTCTTAAGTTTTCAGATATTAATTTACTATTTCTAGACATAATATCAGCACCTCCCCGTACATTTTTTTATTTTTAAACATATAATTAAAACGAACTTAATTTAATTAAAACTTAAATTTAAGTTTTATATTTATATTATTTACGATTTTTTTATTTTTATTTTGACAATTTTTTATTAAATAATATTTTTTTTAACAAAATATTATGCTATAATAAAAAAGATGACTTATCAAAGGAGAATTTTATGAACGTTAAAGAAAAGGAAAAGAAAAAAGAAATTGTTATAGAAAAGACTCCAAAAGATCAATTAATAATTGCTCCTTCAAAAGATATTATAGAAACACAAAAAAGTAATGCTAAAAAAATACGAATAAAAAAATTTTTTATAATTAAGTCAATTTTAATTACTTTATTTAGTGTTCTTCTTTTATGTTTTATATTTTTTACTGTTTATAATACTTTTAATACAAACATTATTTCGGGAGTACATATAAAAGGTATTGATGTTTCTCATATGAGTGCTTCAGATGCAAAATATAAAATAGATAGTTATTTAGATGAACATTTACCTAAAGAAATAAAATTAGTACATGGGGACTATGAAGCAACTATTTCTCTTGAACAAATTAATATTAATTTTGACACAAAGTCTGCGGCCAATACTGCTTATAACGTGGGAAGACAAGGAAATATCTTTGAAAACAATATGTATATACTATCTAATATGTTTGGCGAAGTAAATATTGAACCATCAGTTAAATTAGATAGGAATCAATTAACAAAAAATTTAGAAGAAATTTCTGCAAATTTACCTGATAAAGTAACAGAAAGTAGCTATTTTATTGAAGATTCTAATTTGATTGTTACATCTGGTAAAGATGGTAATGTTGTAGATATTGATGCAACTATTAATGCAATAAAAACTGCTATTTCAAATCTTTCAACCATTGACCAACCTATTGAAATTATAGTTAAAACACAATCACCTAAGGAAATCAATATAGAAAAAATTCACGAAGAAATTTATAAAGAACCTGTTGATGCGTATTATACACAAGATCCTTTCACAGTTTATCCATCAGAAAACGGTGTTGATTTTAAAATTTCAACAGAAGAAGCTAAAGCACTTATAAATAGTAAATCAGAAGACGAGTATACTATACCATTAAAAATTACTATACCTAATGTTACAACAAATATGATTGGAACAGAAGCTTTCCCAGATTTACTTGCAAATTATTCTACTAAATATTCTACTAATAATAACCGAACAACTAATCTTATATTAGCTGCAAATAAAATAAATGGAACTGTTTTAATGCCTGGAGAAACTTTTTCTTATAACAAAACAGTTGGTGCTAGAACCATTGCCGCAGGTTATAGGGAAGCTCCTATTTATGTTAGTGGTAAAGTTGTTGATGGTGTAGGCGGAGGAATTTGTCAAATTGCGACAACATTATATAATGCTGTTGTTTATGCAAATTTGGAAATCGTTCAAAGATCTAATCACCAATTTATACCTTCTTATGCACCTGCTAGTAGAGATGCTACTGTTGTCTATGGAGCTATAGATTTTCAATTTAAAAATAATAGAGAATATCCTATAAAAATTGTTAGTTCTGTTTCAGGAGGTATAGCAAATTTTAAGATATTTGGATTAAAACAAGAAAATGATTGTGAAGTTGAAATCTCTGCTTATCAAACTGGTAAAACTGCTACAGCTATTTACTCTGAAGCATATAAAATTCTAAAGAAAGATGGAAAAGTCGTTTCTAGAGAACTTTTATCTAAAGATGCTTATAAAAGACATTAATATCTAAAATAAGGCAATTTACAATATAGTAAATTGCCTTATTTTTACATAGTAAGCGTTCCATTAGGCGTATTAGTAATTATTAAAATGTCTTCTTCTTTTCCATTTTCAGCATTTATATATACTAAGAACTCTCTATTATCTATTTTACCTTTGAATTCATAACAAAGCAACTCTGTTTTCCAATTTGTTGGAATTATAGCTAATCCTTCACTTTCAATTTCTAAATCTGGATTTAATTTTTCTTTTGCTTTTTCTTTATCTATTTTAACTCCAGAAACATCTCTAGTTTGATGATTGTTTAAATATCCTGTTGTTTCTATACCCATAATATCGCCATTATCCAATGCAATTTTTACTTTTATTAAATCTGGATAGACAACAACATTATCTTGCATATATGCATAGTTAACTGTAACTATTCCTTCTTGTTTTAAATAATATGTTTCTTTCATATTATAAAATCCTTTTTCATTGAGAAATTCTTTACCCTTTTCATTTGCTTCTTCTTGAGTTATAATCTCTGCATTTACATCTCTATTTACATTCATTGCAACTATATGACCACCCTTTTTTGAAATAGAAATATTTATATTTTTTTCATCATTAGTATTTACTGAAAAGTCATATACAGGGATATTTGCATTTTCTGAATACCCTAAACTATTTGTTTCCTTTATATTATCTTTGCCTATAAATTGTTCTATTTTTTCTTTAGCTTGTTCTTCATCTATATCATCTCCTGTTAATCCTTTTTTATCTATACCTGTTAAATGCTCTGAAAACGCACCATCATAAATTAATCCTGTATATTCATGAAAATTTTCCTCTAAGCTACTAAAGCTTTCTTTAGTTATATTATCAACCTGTTGCGCAAAAGCTACAGTTCCTTTTTTATTTAATTCACTCCAACTTAATCTTCCTTCATTTAAATCTGATGATAATTGATTTAATGTGTTTTCTAATTCTATACTATAAACATGTAAATCTTTTAAATTTTTAAAATCCTCGTCATTTAAATCTTCATTATAAATATTTTTTCTTGATAATGAATAACTATAGTCACTTACCTGATTTAAAAATTTCGCTGTATTTTCTAATTCTTGACTTTCAATTGGTAATCTACTTAAATAGCTTTGTGCTAAATTGGCTTCTCTCCATAAATTTGTTAAAGTATCCGCTGCTTTCTCAGGTGTTGAAGATATCATAGATTTAGCTAAATAAGCCTCGACATTTTGCACATATCCTACTAATTCATAAAATGCTAAATTATAACTATTTTCTGAAGCTTGCTTATATTCACTTTGTTTTTTATAAAGTATAAAACCAAGAATTGCCACAATTAATAATAATACACATATTACACTCAACATATGGCCTTTTTTTAGTCTGTTTTTCCAATCTACTAATATATTTTTCATATTAATTATATTCCTTCCAAAATTATTTTCTTATTTTATTTTGTATGTTTTTTTCCAAAAATATTCTTTGTTTTTGATTTTTTTATTTATATATGATAAAATTTAAAAAAATTATAATAGGTGATATTATGAAAGTTTTAATTTTTTACGCATCTTATGGAGGAGGACACTTAAATGCTGCTAAATCCATTAATGAGTGTATAAAAAATAATTATAAAAATATAGATACTGAATTAATAGACTGCATTAAGTATGTTAATAAAACTGTAGACAAAATAACCACAAGTGCTTATCGTGAAATGGCAAAAAAAGCGCCTTGGGTTTGGGGTACAATTTATTCTAATTCGCAAAAAGGAGCTTTAGCACATCTTTCATCTAGATCAAATAAAGTTATGGCTATTAAACTACTAAAATTATTAAGAGAAAAAAAGCCTGATTTAATTATTTCTACACATCCTTTTAGTAGTCAAATGTGTAGTTATTTAAAACGAAAAGAAAAGATATCTTGTAAAATTGCCACTATAATGACTGATTTTGCTCCTCATGACCAATGGCTTGTAGGTAACGATTTTACTGATTATTTTTTTGTTGCTCATGATAAAATGAAAAATTATTTAATTAGTAAAGCTATTCCTGAAAATAAAATTCATGTTACTGGTATTCCTATTTCAAATAGATTTTTAAAAACTTATGATAAAAAAGAAATATTAAAGGAATTTAGTTTATCTGAAAAAAGAAAAACAGTTTTATTTTTTGGTGGTGGAGAATTTGGCCTTGGCAAATCAAAAACCCTTCAAATATTTGAAAATTTTGTTAATTCAAATGAAAATATTCAAATTATAACTATATCTGGCAAAAATCAAAAAATGAAATTAGGTTTCGAAAAAATTGTACAAAAGTATAATGCTAAAGATTTTGTACGTATATTAGGATTTACTAATAAGGTCCCTGAGCTTATGCATATATCAGACTTAGTAGTTACAAAACCTGGAGGTCTTACTACATCTGAAAGTCTTGCATCACATTTACCTATGCTTGTAATAAATCCTATTCCTGGCCAAGAAGAAGAAAATGCGAATTTTTTAGAGAGTAAAAATATTGCAGTATGGCTTAAAAAATCTGATGATGCAAATAAAATTATCAAGAATCTATTATCTGATTCAAATAAATTAAAGAACATGAAAGAAAACACTTATATTTTAGCTAAACCTAATTCTACTGAAACTATTTGTAATATACTTTTTTTAAAATAAATAATATAAAGATAAAAGACTACTAAAAAATTTTTTAGTAGTCTTTTATCTTTAAACAGTTACCGCTCTTATCTTAATCTTGTTATTTATTACTGAAATCTCAAATAATTTTTCACCTTCTTGAAGTAAAGATTTAGGTATCCTTATTCTCATTTTCATTTCTACATTAATAAGAGCAATTACCTCATTGTTCTCTACTTTTTCAATAGGCAAAACATATAATTCATTTTTGTTTCCAGTTTTACATAGTGCAACTTTAGTTTTAGGCTTTATACCTACATAGTCGCAAAAATCTTTAGATAGCTGTAACCGATTTACAGAATTCAGCTCTTTTACTATTGATGTCTTCAACTATTATCCCTCCAGGAAATAAACTTATATTTATTATATAATATTTTTCAGTCTTTTTCAAGTTTATAATTCTCTTCTACCTTCCATAGCCTTAGTTAGAGTTATTTCATCTGTATATTCTAAATCTCCACCTACTGGAATACCGTGAGCAATTCTTGTAACTTTTATCCCTAACGGTTTAATAAGCTTTGATAAATACATAGCCGTTGCTTCACCTTCTACTCTAGGATTTGTTGCAAGAATTACCTCTTTTACTTTTCCATCCATTAATCTTGATAATAATTCTTTGATTTTTATATCTTCTGGTCCTATACCATTCATTGGAGAAATTGAGCCATGTAAAACATGATATACACCTTTAAATTCATGTGTTTTTTCCATTGCTACAACATCTCTTACATCTTCTACAACACAAATAGTACTTTCATCTCTTTTAGGATTAGAACATATATTACATGGATCTGTATCAGAAATATTATAGCATTTACTACAATATCTCAAATTTTTTTTAGCATTAATAATAGATGTTACAAATTCATTAATTTCATTTTCTGAACAACTAAGCATATAAAAAGCTAATCTTGCTGCAGTTTTATGCCCAATGCTTGGTAATTTTTCAAAACTCTCTATTAATTTTTCTATTGATGGTGAATATAATGACATTTTACTTCCTCCATCTTTACTACATTAATCCTGGTATATTAAATTTACCAAGTGATGCTGCTTGTGCTGAGTCAACTTGTCTTAATGCTTCATTTACACATGTTAAAATTAAATCTTGTAACATTTCTACATCATCTGGATCTACTACTTCTGGTTTTATTACTATTTCTTTAAGTGTTTTCTCTCCTGTTACTTTTACATTAATTGCTCCTCCACCTGCTGATGCTGTAAATTCCTTAGTTGCTAATTCTGCTTGAGATTTTTCCATATCTGCTTGCATTTTTTTAGCTTCTTTCATTAAATTATTGATATTCATTCCTCCGAATCCTCCCATTCCTCCTGGGAAACCTCCTCTTTTTGACATTTTATCTCCTCCTTAATTTATTTTTTATTATTTATAATTTATTTTATTCAATAATATTAAATGGTATATTTGATTTATTTGCTAAGTTTTGTAAATCTTCTTCATTTGTTGTTTTTCGTGATATATTATTATTTTCATATATATATTTAATTTGCATTTCTTTACCACATGCAAGTGAAACTAAATTGGATATTTCTCTAATATTTTCTGGTTTTTCTAATACGGTTCTTCCAAAAGAAGTTATTCCGTCTGGAAATTGAATACCTAGAGTCATATCATTAATTTCCACTGCTTTTGTATTCATTAAATTTGTATACAATACAATTTTTCCACTCTGCTTTAAATCACTAACAATTTGTGGCCAATATTCTCCTATCTTATTAGACAGTTTTTTAGTTTTCTTTGTAATATTATTTTCCT
The DNA here is from genome assembly GCA_947629085.1 of uncultured Clostridia bacterium. Classification (GTDB taxonomy): domain Bacteria; phylum Bacillota; class Clostridia; order TANB77; family CAG-508; genus CAG-269. The sequence goes on along the minus strand of CANRCM010000002.1, from coordinate 70,354 downwards.
GCTTTGATTTTTCTATGTTATTAAAATCTTTAGTATCTTGTATTTTTTGTGAAGTAGTTTGTATATTTACTTTTGGTGTTTTTTCTATATTACTTGTATTCTTATTTGATTTTAAATAATTTTCTATTTTATCTATTCTATCTTCTACATTAGTAGAGTTTTCTATTGTCTTGCTGCATAATTTTATAATACCTGCTTCAAATACTATCGTTTTTTGAGTTGACCATTTTATATCATTTTCTAATTCTGATAATTGATAAACTAGATTTATTAATTTTTCTTTTGAAACCACTTTTGAAATTTCTTTCACATTTTTTAATTCTTCCTGACTATATAAATCTAATTTGTTTGATGCTTTATATACCAAAATATCTTTAACATATTTAATGATTTCCCATATAAAATTAGTAATATCTTTTCCTTCTTTTAATGCATCTGACATAGTATTTAATGCCTTATCTATATCATATTTTATAATACTTTCTACTATTGCATTTATATATGTTATTTTTGGAATTCCTAATAAGTCCTTAATTTTATCTTCATCTATTTTGTTTTCTCCCTCTTGGACACATCGTTCCAAAATAGATAACGCGTCTCTCATAGCACCTTCTGAAAGTACTGCAATTGTATTTAGAGCTTCCTGTGTTATTTCTATATTACTTTGCTTGCATACAATTTTTAATCTTTTTATTATATTATCATTTGAAATTCTTTTAAAATCAAATCTTTGACATCTAGATAATATTGTTGCTGGTAGTTTTTGAGGTTCTGTTGTTGCTAGGATAAATTTAACATGTTCTGGAGGCTCCTCTAATGTTTTTAAAAGTGCATTAAAGGCTCCTGTTGAAAGCATATGAACCTCATCTATAATATATACTCTATATTTTGCCTTAGTTGGTAAAAAATTAACTTCTTCACGAATATCTCTAATGTCTTCTACACTATTATTAGACGCTGCATCCATTTCTACAATATCTGTAAGTGAACCTTTCATAATTCCTTGGCATATTTCACATTCATTACATGGTTCTCCATCTTTTGGATTTAAGCAATTAATTGCTCTTGCTAAAATTTTTGCAGCTGACGTCTTTCCTGTTCCTCTTCCACCATTAAATAAATAAGCATGCCCCACTCTTCCTGCAATTATTTGATTTCTTAACGTTCTTGTTATATGTTCTTGCCCTACAATTTCTGAAAATGTTAATGGTCTAAACTTTCTATAAAGAGCTGTGTACCCCATAATTTTCACATCCTTTATATTATAAAAAATGGTAAATACTTTAATCTCTCTATAGAGAGTATTTCACATAAAGATAAACTACTTATTGCTGCTTCCTTCCGGACCTGACAAGATTCGTAGGCCTTTATTGATATACCCTCTATACAAAGATTAAGTACATACCATTTGTATTATATAATGAATTGTTTATTTTATCAAGTATAAATCTTCTAATTTTTAATTCTTTTAAAAATTATATTACTTGTATTAGTTATTTCTTGTGAAGCTGTACCTTCTTCTATAATGCCTTCTATCGGCATGTCAAAAGTAATATTAGCTTTATATTCTTTACCTGACTCTATTATAATTTTCAAATTCATACTTATTTTTGCTTTTAAATCATTATCTGTTATATTACACTTTTTTAATAGTTCACTATGGTTTATTTCTTCATCATTTGAAATATATTGTGCAATATTATCATTTGCATAGCGGAACATTACAATTCCACCTTGGTTAGAAATTTTTAAGGTTTTAAAATTACTTTCTAGTGAACCTGTATATTCTATTTCTTGAATTTTATCTTCTTCATTATCTTTAAAATTACCCCCACTTGCTGTAGTGTTTGGTCTATAAAAATTTATTATACCTTTTTCATTTGTTTTGTTCACTTGAATATTATTTATTAAAATACTTTTTATAGCTTCTTCTTTACTATAATTTGGGTTTTTTTGTATATAAAAATAAATATCATTATTTTGACTAACATCAAATGCCCATTTGCTTTCTCCAGTCTCCTTATCACTTCCTTCTACAGAACTAATAATTACAACTTTACTTAAAACAAATGGCATATTTGTTTCCCCTTCTACGCTATATCTTAATACTATCATGCCTAAAGTAAATAATATAATTACTACTATTACAATTAACATACAAATATGGAAAGTTTTTTTATTCACAATATACTTTATTTTTTCTTTCATATTCTTTCTCCATTTTTATTTTATTTTTCTTAATTGTCTAAAAAAATTTTTTAATATATTTTCACACTCTTCTTTTAATATTCCTTTTTCAGCCTCTACATTATGATTAAATTTATAATCTTTAAATAAATTTAATACAGAACCTGCAGCTCCAGCTTTTTCATCGTTAGCCCCTATATAAACTTTTTTTACTCTTGCATTTATTAAAGCTCCTGCACACATAGAACAAGGCTCTAGCGTTACATACATTTCACATTCTGTTAGTCTCCAATTTTTAAGTTTTTTGCTTGCTTTTTGTATCGCTAATATTTCTGCATGATTAGTTGTATCATATTTTGTTTCTTTTAAGTTATGTGCTCTTGCAATAATCTTACCATCTTTTACTATAACGGCTCCTACTGGAACTTCTAACTTATCATATGCCTTTTTAGCTTCTTTTAGAGCTTCTTCCATGAATCTTTCTTTTTCTTCCATATTAATTCCTTTACATTTGTGCTTAAATATTTTTTTTGTATTATAAAATTAAAGTTATTTATCTAATATTAAAAAAAAATGGTGTGCCTAGAGGGACTCGAACCCCCATCGGTCGCTTAGGAGGCGACTGCTCTATCCCGTTGAGCTATAAGCACATATTTAGCCTTTTGGCTTGATATAAATGCGTCTATTTGTTTACTTATTTAAGGTTTTTCTCTTTATTGTCCTTTTTACTTATTTTTCTTTAAAAAGTTGTATTTAATTTTTTATATTTTGTAATCTCATATTCATATAATACTATCATTATTAATAATTGTCAATTTGTTTTTCTTATATAAAAACATCTGATGTTATTGTTTAAATGATGCAAAACAAAAACATATAAAAATTAAAGATAAAAATTTAATCTATATAATTAAATTGCATAAATTAAATTTTTATTATATAATTTAACAAATATTTTTAATAAACATGTTAAGATATATTAAAATTTTATATCATTTAGCTTATAGAGTTATGTCTAAAAAGTAAAAATAAGAAAGGTATATAAATATGCAAAGAATTTTAAGTCATATGAGAAAAGCTATAGAAGAATATAATATGATTGAAGAAAATGATAAAATTGCGATTTGTTTATCTGGAGGAAAAGATTCTATAACAATGCTTCATGCTTTTAAATCTCTTCAACGATTTTATCCAAAAAAATTTGAAATAATTGCTATTAGTATAGATCCAGGATTTGAATTTTTCGATACAAATTTATTACATGAAATTTGTAATAGCTTAGATATCCCTCTATTTATTGGAAAAAGCAATGCTAAACAAATTGTATTTGACATTAGAAAAGAAAAAAATCCATGTTCTTTATGTGCTAACTTACGTAGAGGAATAATAAACTCAATCGCTATTGAACAAGGTTGTAATAAGATTGCTTTAGGACATAATGAAGATGATGTTTTAGAAACATTTATGTTAAATTTATTTTATACTGGAAATATTGGAACTTTTTCACCTGTAAGTTATATGGATAGAACAAAAATAACTTTAATAAGGCCATTAATTTATACTACTGAAAAAGAAACTAGAAGATTTATAAGAAAAAATAATTTGTCTATTATGTCTAAAGTATGTCCTATGGATCGGAATCTCTAAACGAGAAGATATGAAACAACTGATTTTTAGCCTATCTAAAAATATTCCTATGATTCGTGCTAATTTATTTGGAGCAATAAAAAGAAATATTAAAGGATGGAAAATAGAAAAAGAATAACTTCATTTTTGAAATTATTCTTTTTTATTTTATTTAATTATACTTGTCATTGCTTCTTTTAGAGCTTCTATTTTATTATTTGCATCTTCTTCAGAATTTCCTTTTACACCAAAATACAATTTGATTTTAGGCTCTGTTCCAGAAGGACGTATGCAACACCAATTATCATCTTCTAATTCATAGTATAACACATTCGATCTTGGCAATCCTGTTTCTATTATTTTTTCAGTTTTCATATCTTTTATAATATTATTTTCTATATCTTTAAAAGCTAAAACTTTGAAATTACCTATATTTTTTATAGACGTATTTCTCATTTTATCCATCATGTTTTTTATCTTTTTAGCACCATCTGCACCTTCCATAGTAATTGAAACTTGAGTTTCTTTATAATATCCATATTTTTCATAAATGTCTTGCATTGCATCCCATAATGTTTTTCCTTTTGATTTATAATAACTTGCCGCTTCACAAAGTGACATTATTGCTGCAATTCCATCTTTATCTCTTGCATAATCTCCAATTAGACATCCATAACTTTCTTCAAATCCAAATAAATATGTTTTATTTCTTTTAATTTCAGCTTCTTTCATAACAGCACCTATAAATTTAAATCCTGTTAAAACTTCAATACATTCTAAATTATAATTTTTTGCAATTGCTTTTGCAAGTTCTGATGAAACTATTGTCGTAACAATCATTCCATTTTCAGGTAATATACCTTTTTCTTTCATTTGAGAAATTCTATAGTCTGCAATTAATAATCCTGACATATTTCCGGTATATTCCATATATTCCCCAGTTTTATCATCTTTAGAATAAATACCTAATCTATCTGCATCTGGATCTGTTGCCAAAACTAAATCTGCATCTTTTTCTTTAGCTAAATCTAAAGCTAATTTAAATGCTTTTTTGTCCTCAGGATTAGGATATTCTACAGTTGGGAAATCTCCATTTGGTTCTGATTGCTCAGGAACAACAAAAACATTTTTAAATCCTATTTCATTTAATAATCTTTTTGCTATTGTATTTCCTGTACCATGAAATGGAGTATATACTATTTTTAAATCTTTGCCTATCTCTTTTATAATTTTTGGATTTAATATTAAATTTTTTAATACTTTTATATATTCGTCATCCATTTGGGTTCCTATAATATTAAACAATCCTAATTGTTTTGCTTTATCTTCCGAAATCGTTTTTATATTACTATAATTATCTATTTCTCTTACTTTTTCAATAATTTGTTTATCAATTGGTGATATTATTTGTGCTCCATCATCCCAATAAACTTTGTAACCATTATATTTAGCAGGATTATGACTAGCTGTTATCATAACCCCAGCAGTACATCCTAAATTTCTTATTGCAAAAGATAATTCAGGAACAGGCCTTAAGTTTTCAAATAAATATGTTTTTATTCCATTAGCATTTAAAATTAATGCTGTTTGTAATCCAAAGTCTTTTGACATATTTCTAGAATCATAACTAATAGCTACTCCTTTGCTCTGTGTACCCTTTTCTATAATAAAGTTTGCTAACCCTTGGGTTGCCTTTCCTACAGTATATTTATTCATACGATTTGTTCCTGCACCCATGATACCCCTAAGTCCTGCTGTTCCAAATTCCAATTCTTTATAAAATCTATCTTCAATCTCTTTTTCATTATCTTTTATCTCAAGTAATTCTTTTCTTGTTTTTTCATCAAACTCCTCATTTTCACACCATTTTTTGTATTCTTCTATATACTTCATAATTTTCTCCTACAATTAATCTATATTATAAAATTTTTTGTATAATTCTCGTGCGGTACTAGGACAATCTACTCCAACTGAATCTGCATTCTTTACTGGAGCAAATTCTTCTTCTCTCTTAACTCTAAGAACTACCATATCATCTACTTCTCCAAATGCATCAAATAAAAATGCTTCAAATTTATATGCATTTGGAGAATCTGGAACTACTATTTTTCCATCTTTATTTATGTACTTAGCCTTTTTATATGCTACATGGTATGGAAGAGGATTTGCACCCATTCTTTCTATTGCTTCTACGCTAAATAAATGGCATAAAATATTAGATTCACCATATAATAATTCTCCATTTTCATCTCTAGCATCTGCCATTTCTTCTGTTATTTCTGTATATTCTATTACATTTGGTTTGCCGTTTCTTTTACAAAATACTCCTACTTTTTCTTTTGGATTAGCCTTTACAACAGATTTAGATGCTACTGTTACGTTTTTATCAATAGCTACTCCCATAAAAACTGGATCTACTAGTTTAGCTAAACAATTATCTATTCCACCTATAAATACCCATTTTATATTCATTTCTTTCATTTTCTTTGTCATTCCGCTATTTACAAGGGCTTCATATATTCCTCCATGACCATCAGCAGCTAATTTTATAAGACCATCTTCTCCAATTAATATTTTTCCTTCTGTATCCATCATAGGTAATTCTCCTTGGATGAAGAAAAATATATTTTTATCTTTTTGATATCCAAAATACTTATTTTTTTCAAAAAATTCAACTGTGTCTTTATTATTTTCTTTACTAGTCATTATAAACCATGGAATTGTTACTCCATATTTCTTTCCTTCTTGCTTTAAATTATCACATAATAATTCAAATAAAGATTTATGAGAATCTAGTCCTATATCATATGTTCCTTTTGGTCCATCATGTCCTAGTCTAGTTCCTTGGCCTCCTGCCATAGTAACAGCTGCTAGTTGTCCTTCTCTAATAGCTTTCTTACCTATATTTTCATAATATTTGTATTCATCTTTTAATTTATATTTATCTAGATAGTCAATTGGTGTAATTTCATCTTCAGAATGTTTATTTCCTTTTTTTGTATTTCTATATAAATTTTCCATTAACTCAAAATTTATATTTTGTATTTGATCTAATAATTTTCTTTTATCTCTATCATCTAATTTATCATAATTATTTAGTAAATGCTCTTGTTGATATTTTTTTAAAATTGCTTTTACTTCTTCTAAGTTATTATCCATGTGTATCTTCCTTTCTTATATTGTATAGATAATTACACTTATATAATATTTTATTAAAAAAAGCAACCTTTTATTAAATTTTAATGAATATTTTTTTCGCCTTTTGTATCTAATACTTTAGAATAATTACTTACTACTTCATCTATCTTATCTGATATCTCTTCCAAATCATAGCAATCTATTATTTTTATATTATTTTTGTCTTTATTTTTTTCTAAATTTTTATTTGTATTTTTTATATAATCTTGTTTTCCTTTTACAAAAACTATAGTATCTTTTTGTTTTTGAATATTGTCATTAATTTCTTCGAATTTACTTGAATTATTATTATTCCAGTTTAATTTTAATATTTCTTTCTTTTTTATATCCTTTAAATTTATATTTGATACTAATTTATTTATTGTATTTTCTAAATTGTTTTCTGTTAAAATTATTATTTTTTTATTTTCTTCAATTTTTTTACTAATATATGGTAACGTAATCATTTCAAAATGATAATCACTAGTAAAAAATGAGCATATTTTTTCTTTTGTTTCTCGATTTTTATTCATTAAAAATCATTCCCTTCTCTTTATTAAGTTGTACGGAAATACTAAACTTATTATTTTTGCCGACTGGTAAATTTTACCATTTGTTTACAAATATGTCAATATTATTTCAAATAAAATTCATCGACATTTTTCGCAAATTGTATAAATATTTTCTAAACTGGTAATAATTAAATTAAAGAGAACTTTAGAAAATTTTTCAATTTAAGTTTTGAGGAGGTAACTTATGAAAAAAATATTAAATTTATTTAAAAATTCCAAATTAAAAATGATATTAATTCTTTGTTTTTTACTTTTTATATATACAAGCATTTGTGCATTTTCTTATGCATCTAATATATCTAATGATATTGCTAACACAGTTTTTAGATTACATGTTATTGCAAATAGTGATAGTGAAGAAGATCAAAATTTAAAAATTAAAATACGTGACGATTTATTGAATTTTATGAATACTATTTGTAAAGATTGTAAATCAAAAGGCGAAGCAATAGAATTAGTTAATAAGAATAAGGACATTTTCCAGCAAATTGCTTTAAAAAGAATAAAGGATGAAGGTTATAATTATAATGTAAAAATAGAAATAGGAAATTTTGAATTCCCTACAAAGAAATATGGAGATATTTCTTTACCTGCAGGATATTATGATGCATTAAAAGTTGAAATTGGAGAAGCCAAAGGACATAATTGGTGGTGTGTAATGTTTCCTCCTCTTTGTTTTGTAGATATTTCATCTGGAGTAGTACCAGATGAATCAAAAGAGTATTTAAAAGATAATATGTCAGAGGAAGAATTTTCTTTAATTTCAGATAATTCTAATTCTAATATTCAATTCAAATTTAAACTAATAGAATTTTTTAATCAAAATGGATTAATCACTGCAAAAAAATAGTTGCATTCCATCAAACTTTATGTTATATTAAATTAGTAATAGAGTGTTTAGTACAATACACTCTATTTTAATTTGTAATTATTAAATATTTATAAATATAATAAATTTTCTATATGACTGGGGGTAATATAGTTGGAAAAATTAGTAGTTAAAGGTCCTACTCCTTTAAAGGGTGAAGTAATAATAAATGGAGCAAAAAATGCAGCAGTAGCAATCTTACCCGCAACACTTTTAATAGATGGCTGTTGCACAATTGAAAATTTACCAAATATAAGTGATATAAAAATATCATGTGAAATATTAGAACACTTAGGAGCAAAAATAACATGGAACAATAAAAATAGTATTACTATTGATTCTACAAATATTAATTCTACAAAAGCTCCTATTGACTTAACTAGTAGATTTAGAGCATCTTACTATATATTAGGTGCTATGCTAGGAAGAATGGGAGAAATTGAAGTTGGTATGCCTGGTGGTTGCAAATTGGGCGCTAGACCTATAGATCAACATATCAAGGGTTTTGAATTACTAGGAGCAAATGTAACGGTAGAAAAAGGTACTATTTATGCCAAAGCAAAAAAATTAAAAGGTTCTCCTATATATATGGATATAGTATCTGTGGGTGCCACAATAAATGTAATGCTTGCTAGTGTTTTAGCAAATGGTACTACTATTATAGATAATGCTGCAAAAGAACCTCATATTGTTGATGTGGCAAACTTTTTAAATACAATGGGAGCTGATATTAGAGGAGCTGGAACAGACGTTATAAAAATAAATGGAGTAGAAAAATTACATGGAAATGCTACATATTCTGTGGTTCCTGATCAAATAGAAGCTGGTACTTTTATGCTTGCAGCAGTTGCTACACGTGGAGATATAACATTAAAAAATTGTATAACAAAACATTTAGAATCAATTACTGCAAAAATACTTGAAATTGGTGGTAATGTTCAAGATAATGGTGATAGTATACGAGTATGGTGCAATAAAAGGCCTGGAAAAGCTAATATAAAAACCTTACCTTATCCAGGATTCCCAACAGATTTACAACCTCAAATGGGTGTTGTATTATCCTTAGCAAATGGAACAAGTATAATTACTGAAAGTATTTGGGATTCAAGATTTCAATATACAGATGAACTAAATAAAATGGGCGCACACATTACAGCGCAAGGTAAAAATGCTTTCTTCGAAGGAGTAAAAAGATTATCTGGAGCTCCTGTATATTCTACAGACTTACGTGCCGGTGCTGCACTTGTAGTAGCAGGTATAGCAGCTGAAGGAACAACTGAAATTTATAACTTAGGATATATAGATAGGGGCTATGAAAAAATAGAAGAAAAATTTAAAAAACTTGGAGCAAATATTGAAAGAGTATCAGAATAAAAACCAAAGAAAGAAGAAAAAATATGCTAAATTTTTGTAGTTTATATAGTGGAAGTAGTGGTAACAGTCTTTTTGTAGAAACACAAAACACTAAATTATTAATAGATGCAGGTGTCAGTAGTAGAAAAATAGAAAATGCGTTACAAGATATTGATGTAGATCCATCTTCTTTAGATGGAATTTTAGTAACACATGAACATACTGATCATGTCCAAGGTTTAGGTACATTTTCAAAAAAATTTGACTTGCCTGTATTTGTAAATCAGGAAACATTAGATTCTATGTCTAAACAAAAAGATAAAATTGCAGATAAGAATATAAAAATATTTCATGTAAATGAAAATTTTGAAATTGGAGATTTAAAAATTCATCCTTTTTCTATTCCTCATGACGCCGCTAATCCATGTGGATTTAATATATTCAATAATAATAAAAAAATAAGTATTGCAACAGATATTGGGCATATGACAAATAATGTGCTAAAACATTTAGAAGAAAGTTTGTTTATAATGCTAGAATCAAACTATGATCCAGAAGTTCTTAGATGTTCACCATATCCTTTTTCTTTAAAATCAAGAATTGCTGGGCCAACAGGGCATTTATCAAATGAGATGGCGGGAAAAACTATTTCTTACTTATTAAAATCTGGTTTAAAAAATGCAATGTTGGGTCACTTAAGTAAAGAAAGTAATTTTCCTGAATTAGCTTATCGAACAGTCTTAGATGAGCTAATAGCAAATAATTATGAAGAAAATAGTATATCTCTGAATATTGCATCAAGAGATGAACATAGTAAATTAATTAAACTATAATTTCCAATTTAGAATAATTACTAAATTTTTTAAGGAGTACATATGTTAAATATTAATATTATATGTGTTGGAAAGATTAAAGAGAAATATCTAAAAGAAGCTATAAATGAATATAGTAAAAGATTATCAAAATATTGTAAATTAAGTTTTACAGAGATTTCCGATGAAAAAATTCCTGATAAATTATATCCTAAATTAGAACAAGAAATAAAAATAAAAGAATGTACTAATATAATAAGTCATATAAAGAAGGATTCTTACGTGATAGCTCTTGATTTAAATGGAAAAGAATTTACCTCTGAAGAATTTTCTGAAAAATTACAAGATATTTCTATGCAAAATAGTTACATTACTTTTATAATTGGTGGTTCTCTAGGATTGACATATGATTTATTAAAACTATGTAATTTAAAAATTTCTTTCTCTAAATTGACCTTTCCTCATCAATTATTTAGAGTTTTTTTGTTAGAGCAAATATTTAGAGCTTTTAAAATACAAAAAGGAGAAACTTATCATAGATAAGTTTTTTTCGTCTTTATTGTTTATAAACTTTTTAATAATTTTTCAGATAATATTTGGACTATAATTTTTCTAACAGTAAAAAAAATTGAAATAAATACTATAATTTCCATTATAAATACCTTTCTTGAATAAAATTTTTCATATTATATATTTATTAATTTGTTTTGTCAACATAATTAATAAATAAATTTATAAACTAATATACTTGTAACTATACCTACAAAATCAGCGCATAATGCTGCTAATAATATATATCTTGTTTTTTTTATTTTAACACAACTTGTGTAAATAGCAATTGTATAAATAGTCGTTTCAGTTGATCCCATTATTGTAGAAGCCATTTTCCCTAGAGTGCTATCTACACCAAAATTTTTCATAATATCTGTAGCTATTGCAATAGAGCTACTTCCTGATATAGGTCTAAGTATTGCAAGTGGCATTAATTCACTAGGGAAATGTATAATATTTAAAATAGGATTAATAAAATAAACTATTGTATCTAAAATTCCTGAACTTCTTAAAGCTCCTATTGCAACAAATAATCCAATTAATGTAGGAAAAATATTAAATGTAGTTTCAATACCTTCTTTTGCTCCCTCTAAAAATATATCAAATGTATTTTTTTTCTCCTTTACTGCACAAATAACTATAATTAAAATAATCATTGGCATTGCTAAATTAGAAATATAATTAATAATTTTCATTTTGTAATTCTCCTATTAGTAATTTTTATAACAATTTTTGTAACAATTACTCCGTGTAATAGCAGCAAGAATAGTAGCTATCCAAACAGGAAATACTATTCCGGTTGGATTTTCAGAACCTAATGAGTTTCTGATTGCAATTACTGTTGTAGGTATTATTTGAATTGATGCCGTGTTTATAACTATAAACATCATCATAGAATCTGTTAATTTTTCTTTATTTTTATTTTCTTTTTGCATAGATTTCATAGCCTTTAAACCTAGAGGGGTTGCTGCATTACCTAATCCCAAAATATTTGCTACCATATTCATTGAAATTTCTTTTTGAATATTTGAATTACTTTTTAATTCTGGAAATAAAAATCTTATAATAGGTTTTAAAAATTTACTCATAGTTTCTATTACTTTTGTATTATTAGCAACTTGCATAATTCCATTCCAAAGGCAAATTGTTCCTAATAAATCTATTGATAAATTTATTGCATCATTTGTACTTTCGAAAATAGAAGAGTTTAAACTTTCTAAGTTTCCTGAAAAAATTGCAAAACAAAACGATATTATTATAAAAATTGGCCATACTATATTTAACAAATTTATCACCTAAGCAATTTTATTCGTAATTTTATATTTTTATTACAATTGTGATTGACCTAATTTTTAAAATATGATATTATATGTTTATAAAATGGATTGTTAAATTATAACTTTTAAGGGGGATTAAAATTATGAAATCAACAGGAATTGTAAGAAGGATGGACGAACTAGGAAGAGTTGTTATTCCTATAGAAATACGAAATCAATTTAACATAGTCGAGAAAGATCCTATAGAAATATTTGTTGATGGTTCTTCTATCGTACTAAAGAAATTTGAACCTAATTGTATATTTTGTGGAAACACAAAAAATTTATTAACATATAACGATAAATTAATTTGTGAAAACTGTTCAAAAAAAATTGGTAATTTAAAACCAAAAAAATAAAATTAAAAAATTTTGACAGTAATTAAATATTTTTATTTAATTACTGTCAATTTTATTGTACTATATTAAATAAATTGTTTATAAATTTCATTTTTATTTACATTTCTATCTTTTGCTATTTTTTTTATAATTTCTTTTTTTTCTAATCCCTGATTTTTATAAAAATTATAATGTTCTTCTAATGTTAAACTGTTCAATTCATTTTCTTTTTTGGTATTTGTCTTTTCTATAATTATTATCATTTCTCCTTTTAAATCATCTATAATTTTTAATAAATCTTCTACATTTCCCCTTATATATTCTTCATGTATTTTAGTTATTTCTCTTGCTAGTACTACTTTTCTATCCTCTAAAATACTTCTTAATTCTTCTAATGTATTTTTCATTTTGTGTGGAGCTTCATATATAATAATAGTTTTATTTGAATTTTTTATTTCTTCTAATTTATTCTTTCTAGACTTTTTATTTAAAGGTAAAAATCCTAAAAAAGTAAACTCTTTTGTGTCAATACCTGAAACAATTAAAGCATTTATCATTGCACACGCTCCTGGAATTGGAACAAGCATTATTTCTTCTTCAATGCATTTTTTTATAATCTCTTCACCCGGATCACAAATACCAGGAGTTCCAGCATCAGATACTAAAGCGATATTTTTTCCTTCTTTTAATTGCTTTATTAAACTATCTACTCTTATTTCTTCATTATGCCTATGATAGCTAACCATTGGTTTTGATATATTTAAGTGATTCAATAATTTTAAAGTTCGTCTTGTGTCTTCTGCTGCTATTAAATCAACTTCCTTTAAAGTTTTAATTGCTCTTAATGTAATATCTTCTAAATTTCCTATTGGCGTTGCAACTATATATAGAATTCCTTGATTTATTTCTTGCATTTTATATCTCCTTCACTTTTTTTATTGTATATTTTTAAAATTTCTTCTGTATAATTACCCTCAGTGTCATAGATATATAAATTTTTTTCTACCTTTAAAAATGGTTTGGCATTTTTTATGCCTTGTATTAAAACTAATTTGGGTTCCTTATTCATATTTGAATAAACCATTCTTAAAACTTTGGGTTCTATCTTATTTTCTCTCATTAAATTTAAAATGTCTACTAATCTTTCTGGTCTATGTACCATATAGAATTCGCCTTTATCCTTTAATAAATCACTAGATATTTTAATAAAATCTTCTAAATTAGCTGTCATTTCATGTCTAGAAATTACCTTTTTTTCGCTTTCATTTATTATTCCTGTATCTTTCTTTTTATATGGTGGATTAGTAATAACTACATCAAAACTTTGATTTTGAAAAATATCTTTTATATTTAAAATATTGTCATTTATAATTTCAAATTTACTTTCTAAATTATTTAATATGCTACTTCTTTTTGCCATTTCCGCAACTTCTTTTTGAATCTCTATTCCAATAACTTTTTTTAATTTTGTTTTCCCACACAAAAGAATTGGGATTATTCCTGTACCTGTTCCTAAATCTAATACCATTGTATCTTTCTTTATTTTTTTTGCAAAATCTGATAATAGAATACTATCAATTCCAAAACAGAATCCCTCTTTATCTTGTATTATTTTTAAACTTTTTAATTCTAAATCATCTATTCTTTCATTTTTTTTCAATTTTATTTCCATTATTTCCTCTTTTACTCGTTAAACATTCTTTAATACTTTACATATTATATAATAAAACCATAAAAAAATCAAAACAGAGGTGAAATAATGTTACCAAATGAGAATAATAAAAGAGGTGATAAAACACCTCCACAAAAGTCTTTTGATTTCAAAACATATAAAAATAATACATTTCAGTCTTTATATGATGTAGAATATTTTTTAAATAATCTTAGAAATTTAAAACAATTTATCAAAATTTATAAATTATTTAAATAATTATTTATTTATACTATAAATTTCATTAAATTCCTCATTTTCATTTCCATCAATTAATATTTTTACTTTATTTACTTCTGTTAATTGAGTTAAAGTATTTACTAGACTATTTATTAAATTTTCTTTAGCATTTTCTTTATTTTTATCGTAATTTAAAAAGTCTGATGTAAAATCTAATACTACACAATCATCATCCATATAGCTCTTATTTAACTTGGTATTTTGAGGAATTACTGTTTCTTGCTTGTCACTTTTAGGTCCTTCAATTAATAATTCCACTAATTTATCGCATGGGTCGTTTATAATTTCTTTAATATCAACTAATCTTGCTTCTGGAATCAAATTACCTGTTTCTTTAGATTGAAAATATAAGCTTACAATAGTTTGTCTTAATTGATCTTCTGATATTTCTTCTTGGGGTGTATATTCTTCTCCTATCGTATTTTCTTCTTTTTTATCTTTAAAATATTTTATTATAAAACATCCTCCTACTACTATAATAATTAATAAACTAGCAAAAATTATAATTATTTTTTTACTTTTCATTATTATCCTCCTTAAACTTTATTCTTTATTATCAATCTTATTATTTGTTTGTCCAAAATATTACTTTATATTTTTAAAGCTTTTTATAATTTTATGTATATCATCAACTTCCATATATTATATCTTAACTATATATTCTTTTAAATTTTCAAACATATATAATTAATTTCAAGATTTTCCCATTTGACAAAACGCTATTTTCCATATAAAATTAAAGGTGTTAGAGATATAAATTATAAATTAATATTATATATATGAGGAGAATTATCATGGATAAAATATTGCATGTTGGTTTGGATGTAGGTTCTACAACCGTTAAAATTATTGTCATGGATAAAAATAAAAATACAATATATAAAAATTATCAGAGACACTTTTCAGATACTAAAAATACTGTATGTAATGTATTAGAAGACTTATTATTAAAATATCCTTCAAATACATTTACTTTGGCACTTACTGGTTCTGGAGCTATGTCTGCTGCTAAATTTTTAGGCGTAGACTTTATTCAAGAAGTTGTGTCTTGTAAAAGAGCAGTAGAAAAATATATTCCAAAAACAGATGTTGTTATAGAACTTGGTGGAGAAGATGCAAAAATAATATATTTTGATCAATCTATAGAACAACGTATGAATGGCACATGTGCCGGAGGTACTGGTGCATTCTTAGATCAAATGGCATCACTATTACATACAGATACTGCTGGATTAAATGAATTAGCTAAAAATTATAAAACAATTTATCCTATTGCATCTCGTTGTGGCGTTTTTGCTAAAACTGATGTACAACCATTAATAAATGAAGGAGCCGCAAAAGAAGATATTGCTGCTTCTATTTTCCAAGCAGTTGTTAATCAAACAATAAGTGGCTTAGCTTGTGGTAGACCAATTAGAGGAAATGTTGCATTTTTAGGTGGCCCTTTAAATTATTTATCTGAATTACGTACTAGATTTATTGAAACATTAGATTTAAAGGATAATGAAATAATTGTACCAGCAGAGGCTCATCTTTTAGTAGCAAAAGGTGCTGCTTTAGATTCGATGTCTTCTGAAGAAATATTACCAGATGAATTAGCAAAAAAAATAGACCATTTAAAAGAATCTCATGACAATACAACACTACCGCTAGATCCTCTATTTAAAAATGAAGATGAATATAATAAATTTAAAGAAAGACATAATAAAAACAAGGTAACAAAAAAAGAGCTAACAAATTTTGAGGGAGATTGTTTCTTAGGTATTGATGCAGGTTCAACAACAACAAAACTTGTATTAATAGATAATGAAGGAAACCTATTATATTCTTTATATGGAAGTAATGAAGGAAATCCTTTAAAAAGTGTTATGAATATGTTAAAAAAACTATATTCAAAGTTGCCAGAAAAAGCAACTCTTAGATTTAGTGGCGTTACAGGATATGGAGAAAAATTAATTCAAACTGCATTAAATGTTGACTTAAATGAAATAGAAACTATCGCTCATTATACAGCTGCAAAGCAATTTGAACCTAATGTAACAAGTATTGTTGATATTGGTGGACAAGACATGAAATATATTAGAATGAAAAATGGTTCAATTGATAATATAATGCTTAATGAAGCTTGTTCCTCAGGTTGTGGTTCATTTATAGAAACATTTGCTAAAAGTTTAAATATAGAAATATCCGAATTCGTAAAAGAAGCTATAAAATCTAAGTCTCCTGTAGATTTAGGTTCTAGATGTACTGTATTTATGAATTCTAAGATAAAACAAGCTCAAAAAGAAGGATATTCTGTTGGAGATATTTCTAGTGGTCTATCATATTCTGTAATAAAAAATGCTATCCAAAAAGTTATGAAAGTAAGAGATGTTGAAACACTAGGAAATCATATAGTTGTACAAGGTGGAACATTTTATAATGATGCTGTACTAAGAGCTTTTGAATTAATAGTAGGTAAAAATGTTATAAGGCCAGATATTTCTGGACTTATGGGAGCATATGGTATGGCATTACTTGCTAAAGAGCAATATGAATCAAACTTAGATATGGAATACAAATCAACTATATTAAAAAGTCATGAATTAGATAGTTTAGAGATCAAAGTTACACATACTCGTTGTAATAATTGTGAAAATCATTGTAAATTAACAATTAATAAATTTAGTAATGGTCAAATGCACGTTTCTGGAAATCGTTGTGAAAAAGGTGCTGGAATTGTTACTAAATCTAAAGAATTACCTAACTTAATACAATATAAATATAAAAGAATTTTTAATTATACTCCATTAGAAGAACAATTTGCACCAAGAGGAACAATAGGTATCCCTAGAGTATTAAATATGTATGAAGATTATCCTTTCTGGTTTACTTTTTTAACAAACTTAGGTTTTAGAGTTGTTCTATCAGAAAAAACAACAAGAAAAACTTATGAAAAAGGTATGGAATCTATGCCTTCTGAATCAGTATGCTACCCAGCTAAATTATCACATGGACATATTGAGAGTTTGATATCAAAAGGAATTAAAACAATTTTTTATCCTTGTATACCTTATTCTAGAAAAGAATACGAAAAAGCAGATAATCACTATAATTGTCCTATTGTAATTTCTTATTCTGAAGTATTAAAAAATAATGTAGAAAATTTAAAAAATCCAGATATTAAATTTATCAATTCTTTCTTACCTTTTGAAAGAAAAAATTTAGTTAAAAAAATTTTAGAATTAGATGAATTTAAAGAATATAATTTCACAAAATCAGAATTAAATGAAGCCGCAAAAAAAGCTGAAGAAGAATATCAAAAATGTAAAAACGATATTAGAAATAAAGGTTCTGAAACTGTTCGTTATATTGAAGAAAATAATTTAAAAGGAATAGTCCTTGCAGGAAGGCCTTATCATGTAGATCCAGAAATTAATCATGGTATTGATACTTTGATTACTTCCTTAGGATTATGTGTATTAACAGAAGATAGCATTTCTGATAAATCAGAAGTGAAAAGACCTATAAGAGTTGTTGACCAGTGGGTTTATCATGCAAGACTTTATGCAGCAGCAGATTTTGTTGGAAAGCATGATTGTCTAGAGTTAGTTCAATTAAATTCATTTGGTTGTGGAGTAGATGCTGTTACAACAGACCAAGTAGAAGAAATTTTATCAAGCTTTAATAAAATGTATACATTAATAAAAATAGATGAAGTAAATAACTTAGGTGCTGTACGTATTCGTATACGCTCTTTAATAGCTAGCATGAAAAAACGTGAGCAGGAAAAGATTGAACAACAATCAGATGGAAATTATGAAGTTAAGAAAAAAATATTTACTAAAGATATGAAAAAAGATTATACAATATTAATGCCTCAAATGGCTCCTATACATTTTGAATTATTAGAAGCTGCCGTTAAAGCTTCAGGATATCATGTTGAATTATTAAGAGAATGTACACAAAATACTGTAGAAACTGGTTTAAAATATGTTAATAATGATGCTTGCTATCCTTCAATTCTAACAACTGGTCAATTTATAGAAGCTCTACAATCTGGTAAATATGATGTAAATAAAACAGCTATTATAATGTCTCAAACAGGAGGTGGATGTAGAGCAACAAATTATATAGGATTTATACGTAAAGCATTAAAAGACGCGGGATTTTCACAAGTACCTGTTATATCATTTAATATTGTTGGAATGGAAAAAATGCCTGGATTCAAATTAACAATACCTTTGGCAGAAAGACTTCTAAAAATGGTAGTTTATGGTGATTTATTACAAAAAATGTTAACAAAAAACAGAGCATATGAGGTAAATAAAGGAGAGACTAAAAAAACATTTGATTATTGGTTAGAAAAATGCAAAAAATTACTTGAAAAATCTACTAATAAACAATTTAAACAAAGTATATATGATATTGTAAATGATTTTGAAAAAATTGAATTAGATACTTCAATAAAAAAACCAAAAGTTGGAATAGTTGGAGAAGTTTTAATTAAATACCATCCATTTGGAAATAACTATGTTGCAAACATTTTAGAAAAAGAAGGTGCAGAAGTCGTATTACCTGACTTCATGGGATTTGTGAAATTTATGTGTACACATAAAATTACATTTAATAATCTACTTAATATTAATAAAACTTCTTCAAAATTAATGAAAACTGCAATTAATCTAATTGATATATTAGAAAAAGACGTTAAAATTGCTTTAGCAAATTCTAAAAAGAATTATTTACAACCTTGTGATATCTGGCATTTAGAAGATAAAGTAAAAGATGTTTTATCAATAGGAAATCAAACTGGTGAGGGATGGTTTTTAACTGCAGAAATGATTGAATATATAGAAAATGATATTCCAAATATTATATGTGTTCAACCATTTGCTTGTCTTCCAAACCACGTTGTTGGTAAAGGTGTTATTAAAACTATTAGAAGTAAATATCCTAATGCAAATATTTCTCCTGTAGATTATGATCCTGGCGCTAGTGAATCCAATCAAACTAATAGAATTAAACTTTTAATGACAGTTGCTAAAGATAATTTACAAACAAATGAAAATGAGAAAAAAGCTATTGAAAAAGAAAATACTAACATTTCAGAAAAAGATTTTGCTAAATCTAATAATTAAAAAATTATAACTACATGTAAATTATAGTAGAGAGTCATACATTGTATGGTTCTCTATTATAATTTATTATTACAAATTGATTTTGAAGTATATATGTACTTCAAATTTTTATATTATTTTTAATCATTTAATATTTTTTTAATTACGTTTATTTTATTTTTTGTTTGACTATATCCCAAATTATAGAGATCGTCTATTTTTTTCATATCTAGTAATCCTACTTTATTACACTCAATTTTTAAAGTATAATCCGCTCCTTCTAGTTCATAATTTGATAATTCTCTACAAAGTAATCCTATAGATTTTTCTGCTATATCTATTAGATTTTTATCGCATATTTTTTCCCCCTCTTTTTCTTCAAAAGTAATATTTATAACTTTATCTGCTCCTAAAATTTTCACTTCTTTCCAAGGTATATTTTCTCTAAGTCCTCCATCTACTAAATTTATATTATTATATTTGCATGGAGAAAATACTACTGGGTAGCTACAGCTTGCTCTTACTGCTTTTCCAATATCTATATCATTTACAAATATTGTACTATCTTTCGTTTCATTTCTAAAATTACATGATGTAAAGCAAACAACTTCTCCATTATACAAATTAACACTGGGGATAACTAATGCCTTTTTTACATCATTTATATTATAAATTTGTTTTTTACTACAAACTTTATTTATTAATTTTTCTAGTTCTCTACCTGAATTTAATCCTTTAATTATAATTTCCCCTGTAAAGATTAATCCTAGAATTAATAAAAATATATTTTTTATATCTACATATTTAATTTTTTTACAATACTTTTTAAAAATTTTATACATTTGATCTGCATTAAATCCACATGCATATAAACAAGCTACAATACTTCCAGAAGATGTTCCTCCTATATAGTCAAATGAAATATTGGCCTCTTCTAAAGCTTTTATTGCACCAATATGTGCTACGCCTTTTACTCCACCACCTGCTAAACATAATCCGTTTTTTCATATTATCACCTAATTTATTTTATGTTTTAAATTTATTTTAGTGATTTTAATAAAAGAAAGTCTAGTTTTTTTATTTTATATATGTTATATTAATTATAAAGGAGTTACTTATGGAAAAAAATTTTTATGAAATATTAGAAGTAGATAAAAATGCTTCACCTGAAATTATAAAAAAGGCATATAGTACTTTAGCTAAAAAGTATCATCCAGATTTACAACCAGATGATAAAAAATATGAAGCTGAAATGAAATTTAAAATTATTAATGAAGCTTATGAAACTCTTTCAGATGAAGAAAAAAGGGCTAACTATGATTCACAATTACAGCAACAAACTATATCTAAAGAAGATTATAATTTTATATATGAAGAAAATCAGCAATTAAAAAACATAATTAATGAATTACAAAATGAACGCAATAATTTTATAAATAATATTGAAAATAATCCTTCTAATAATACTAATAATGATCTTAATCAAAATATTCAAGAGAACAATACTGGATATTCAAAAAATTATTATGATGATTATGAGAACGCACTTAAATCTGCTTATAATCAAGCTTATCATGATGCATATATTCAAGATCTTAGAAATAGAGGATATAAAATTAGATATAAAAAAACATTTAAAGATTATGTTAAAAATACAATTGCTTTATTACTTACTATATTTATTATATGGTTACTATGGCAAATTCCATTTGTACAAAAAATTATTAAAGAAAATATTTTATTTAACCTTCTTTTAATGAAATAAATACAATTCTATAGCATAAATTTTGCTTTAGAATTGTATTTTTATTAATATTTATAATTATTTTATATTGAATATATATATTGTATACATTAACCAAAATATACTAGAAGATAAGAATATTGCTAATATAAAAAGCCTAAATATTTTATATATTATATGCAATTTTCTATCATACTTATTTATTGTTTCGTTTATTTTCAATTTTTTTCTTGCTTCTGTTGCTATCATAAGATTATTTCCATGCTCTGCAACAAATCTATAATATTCTTCATAATTTTGTTTGTTTTTCTTTTCCTGTACTAGTCCTTTATAATATGCTGATTGAACTTTATTAAATAAATTTTTATTCTTTTCTAGTAAAGTACACAAATTATTGACTTCAGATGTGTTTTTATCAATTATTGCTTGTTTTATATTCATGTTAAGTTTGGCTTCTTTTTTTATCTTCCCAGGAATAAATTTTATTATGTTTTTTAAATTCTCACTTTCTTTATTAAATGTTTTTAAATCATTCTTCCAAAACGCTATATCTATTTTATTTTTTATAATTTCACTTTGTAATAATAAATCTTTGTCTATAGTATTTAAATATTTTATAATATCTAATGCTCTGTCTAACTGGCCTAATTGTATATATGCATAAGCAATATTATTTATAGAATAATTATATAATCTTTTTCCACAGATTTTTCTTTTTATATTATACAAGTTCAAATTTAAAAATGCTTCTGGACAAATAGTTTTATTTATTGATTCTTTTATTACTTTATTAAAATATTTTTTTTGACTAAAACTTAAATCTATACTTATTATAAAATATAATGCTGTTATAAAAAATAACCCTATTGTTTTTGTAATATTAATTGCTAATAATATATATGTAATTGTTTCTAATAAAAATGTTAAATAAAATATTATATATGACTTTTTTACATCTTGTAATATTTTTTTTGCTATTTCGTTTTCTGAATATTGAATATCATAAATAAATTTTTTATCTTTCTTTTTCATATATTTTTCTCTCTTTCTTATTATTAATTTTCTATTTTTTAATTGATTTTTTTAAATAATTTATTCTGTTTTATTTTTACTAAAATATTTATTATTATTATCACTATGGAAAAAATTATTCCTGTTAATAAAATAGCAAAATCCATATTAATTTTTTCAAAAATATTATTAAAATAAACTAATAGTAATATTATACAAATTGTGAAAACATATTGAAATATTTTATTATTATTTTGTTTTAATACAGCATATTCCGTATCCCATTCTAGTTTTGGTTTTATTAAATCTACTATTAGCATTACATAACTATTAATTATATTTAATAAAAATCCTAAAATAAAAATATACAGTAAATATTTATTATCTATTGAAGGTACTGTAAGATGTAATATGATTAATATAATTATAACAGGAAAAGTATTAATAAAAATTTGTGGTATTCCCTTATAAATAAATTGTTTATAATATGTTATAGGAATATATTTTACAAATATTGCGTTCTTACCTTCTCTAGAAAAACCTGTTAAAGAGGCTGTTGACATCATAAATAATAATTGCATTATTCCTAAAATTATATAAACTGCTGTTATATCAAAAGAAATATATCCTATTTGATTTCTTATTTCTTCATTTGCAAATATTTCCTGTAGTTTCGGTATCAAAATAACACTCATTATTATTGTTGTTATTATAGATATTAATACAGGATATACACACTGCATAAAAAACATTGGATTTCTAAATAAATTTTTAAATTCTTTCTTTATGTAAGATATACTTTTATTTCTTTTTTTACATTTTTTGTGCAAACTAGTTATTTTAATTTTATTTTTGGTTAAATAAATTGTATTTTTTAAGATATTTTTTAAATAAGTGATTTTCCCAATAAAAATAAATATTAAAAATGTTATTATATCAATAAATGCTATGTTCATGATATCTATAATAGAATTTGCATTTGATTTTTTTAATGCTTCTACACTTGGATTAACAACTAAAAAATATTTACTTCCATCTTTGATTCTATTACTAAATTCAAATACTTTCTCTAATACTTGCTCCTCAGTAGCTGTTTCAATTTCATTATTATTTTCTATAATATTTCCAATCACTTTATATTCCATTATAAATAATATAAATAGTAGTAATAATGTTATCACAATCTGGAATAAATCTTTGTTTTTTATAAATCTAGATATTTTCATTACAAACATCATGATAATACTTATAAATAGTGATAAAAATATTGGAAATATTATAAATATAATTATTGTATATGCATAAAATAAGATTGAAGCATTAGTATAAATTGCATAAATTAATATAGGAATAGCACCAAAAATAATTTCTGATATATATATTTGGCTTATTAGTACAATAAATTTAGATACTAATAATTCTACAGGTTTAATCGGTAAAGGTAATATAAATTCTAAATCCTTTGAAAAATAAAATATATTTGTACATACCAATACTGTTTGAAACATTACTATAATAGATAAAATTAAGAAATACACATTTAAGAATATTTCAGTCTGTCCTCTTTCTATTAAATATTTTATTACTTTTTGACTTATAAAGAATAATGTAAACATTAATATAAATATCATCCATAAAAAAACTGATTTTTTATTTAATTTATTGTTATTAATAATATCAATATTTTTATATGGATCTTTTAAAAAAATACTTGATAATTTAAGAATTTTTTTTAATTTATTTTTAATCATTTTCTGTAATCTCCATAAATAATTCTTCTAATGAACCATTATTTTTAAATTCCTTTTTCATTTCATCATATGTTCCAATAAATATTAATTTCCCTTTATTTATTATTCCAACCCTATCACATAGCTTTTCAGCAACTTCTAATATATGAGTTGAAAAAAATACAGCTTTATTATTATTTGAATATTCTCTCATTATTTTTTTTAATTCAAATGAAGACTTTGGATCTAAACCAGCCATTGGCTCATCCAATATTAAATTTTGAGGATTATGCATTAAAACCCCCATAATTATTATCTTTTGTCTCATTCCATGTGAATAACTCTGAATCTTGTTATTTAAAGCCTTCTCCATTTCAAATATTTTAGATAATTCTTCTATTTTTTTTACTCTTTCTTCTTTAGAAACATCATAAATGTCTGCTATAAAATTTAAATACTCAATACCTTTTAACTTTAAGAACATATCTGGATTGTCTGGAACAAGACCCATTGTTTTTTTAGCATCTATTGGTTTACTGCTTATGCTGTTTCCATCAATGACAATATCTCCTTCATCAATTTCTAATATTCCTGTAATCATCTTTATTGTAGTTGTTTTTCCTGCACCATTTGGGCCTAAAAATCCAAAAATTTCTCCATCGTTTATTTTTAAATTTATTTTATCTATAACCTTTTTCCCTTTTCTATAAGATTTTGAAACATTATTTATTTCTATCATATAGACCTCCATACTTTATTTTTTTTATTATATAAAAAAGGATTGCTTTTTGCAACCCTTATTCTTCTAAACTAAATGACATTACAAAATCCGTTCCTTCATTTAATTTCATAACTATATTCATATTTTTCGATGGAGCATTAGATTCTTCTGGAATTTCTTCACCTTCACCATATTGTTTTATTACTCTTATTTTATATGTATATATATTGCCTTCTCTTTCAAACTCATTGTATTCTACTACAATCTTATCATATAAATTGTTTTGTAAATATTCCCTTAAAGACTCTTCATCTTTAAAATAATTATTCTTAAATGAATCTGCTAATTTTTTATATACATAATTATAATCTTTGTTATTAATAGCTGAAACTATTTTATTTATATTTAGTACTACCTTTTCTTGATCACTTGCGGCATTATATTTATTTAGAAATTGTTGTAAATCTATAGTATATAAATCTAAACATATTTTATAATCTAAAGGTCCCTCCCTTTCTATGACGTAATAATTATTTAAATTATCTATACATATATATCCATCCGTATCACTATTTAAATATTTTTCTACGTCAGATTTTATAATTTCCTTTGTTTTATTTTCTACAAATACTTTAAAATTATCATAATTTCCAAATCGTTCTTTTTTATAATTATCATTTAAATATTCATTATATAATGTTTCTGAATCTCCTAATATTAAGGACTTATAGGAATTAAAGCATTGATCTACAATATATTCATCTGTAATAGTTGGCTCTACATATTGATTATTTTCATTTTCAGATATTTCTACATCTTCGTTTTCTATAGGAATTTCATCTATATTAGCATTTTCTTTATTCATTAATTCAACTGAAAAAGTATTGTGTATGTTATCCATATTTACAAACATATATATATCTTTATTTTTATTATATCCCATATCTTCGATACAACCAGATATTAAATATTTATTTTCATTTTTTCCACGTAACACATACATATCTGTAGGAATAAAAATCATTTGCTTATCAAATTTATCGATAAAATCAAATACGTTGTCTATAGTTATATTATTATTTTTTATATATTTATCGCTAAGTAATTGATATATATTCTGTTTAACTTCATTTTCTTGTATTACTTTAATTTTTTTACCGGTTTCATCTATATCATAATAATTAGAATTATTTATATTAGATAAGTTAATGAATTTATTTATACATTCTTTAACACTATAAAACTCTATATCTTCTGTTACTCTTTCTTTATTAGCAGTATTTTCAATTTCTTTATCATTACTTTGTATTGGTTTGTCTTGTTTTTTTATGTTTATAAATAACATTACTAGCATTATAATTATAACTAATATAAATATTATTAATATTGATTTTTTTAACTTTTGCATTTATTATATTCCCTTTCTTTTTAATAAATTACCTTTTAAACAAATTTTATGTAATACTGTTATCTATTTTCTTTTATCTGCGTTATCAATTTTTTATAAAGTTATTTCCTGTCCTCTTCCATTAGTATATTTACCTTCATGGAATAATTTCCAGTTTGCTGCAGGCCTTCCATTGCTTTCTGGACCTTTGACAAATATTTGCCAATGATTACTACCATTTGTATAGACATTGTATCTTAATTGATCTGTATTTCCATATTTACTATATGCATCTATAAAAGATGCCTTCCAAGAATATGGTCCATATTGATATGCAATAGCTGTTAGTGCATCTATTTGCTGTTCATTTAATGGTGGATTGCAGTTTTTAAATTGGTTAATAATCGCTTGCCTTTTTTCAGATAATTCTTTTTTACTTAAATTATCAATAAAATCTACATCAATATAATCTCCTACGTTTGTAGAATATCCTGCTTTTTTTAAAGTATCTTCATATCCATTAGCGTCTATATCAAATCCGTATCCTACGGTTCTATTACCTAATACTAATCCTATTCTATATTTTTTTCCATCTTCACTTAGTCCTTCATGTGATTCCCATGCCTTTATAAATTCCCATAACATATCACTAGTTCTAACACTTTTACTACTACTAGATTTTGATCCTATACTTTGAAATTTGTCTGGATCAAATAAATCTTTTAGTTTTTCTATATCTTCTTTCTTAATTCCATAATTTTGCTTATATACACATTGGAATAAATATTTCATTAAATCTTCTAAATCTGCTATTGCTTCTGTATCTTCCAATGAGTCAAAAAACCAAGCATTTACTATTTGTAAATTTCCATTTGCACTTTTACTATATGCTAATAATTTTACAAAACTATTTTCATCAGCATTTTTATCTTTTTTAAATCTAACATTATCTTCTGAAGTAGGAACTTCTTCTACTTGTGATGTAGTTGTTGTTTCATTTATTGTTTCTTTATTATTTGTTTTTTTCTTCTCTTCTGTGATTTGCACACTTGTTATATTAGTATTATATACTTGCGCCTTTGTAAAATCCTTATTATTTTTTGTTATTTCATTATATAATTCTTCATCTTGTTGTAAAAATTGAACCGCTTGTACTGCTTTGTTTAATATACTTACATGATCGTTCGAATTAACACTTTTAGCATATTTTAACATTAAAGCATTTTCTACATTAAATGTACTCTCTATTATTGTATTAGAAGATTGGTCTATAATCATATTTATGATATAACTTTGTACATCTTTAATATTTAAAAATTTATTAAGATCTGCATTACTCTCTCTACTATAAATTTCATTTATTTTTTTGCTTAAAGCTTGATATTTATATTGGATTTGCCTATTTGCTCCTTCAACTGATTCTCTTAATTCTTCTAATTCTTTATTTAATAAATCTTCAGATTCTTTTTCTACTGTTTCATCAATTTTTTGTGTTAAAGTTTCATCATCTGGCTTTCTATCTCCACTATATTTTTCACCATTTATTGTATAATAATTTGTTTCCGTTGTTTTATCTCCATGATTGCTTGTTTGTTCATCTGATTTTTTTGTTTCAGATTTTACTTTAAAATCTCTTTTATATACAGCTGTCCATGTATCTGCATATATAACATTTAAAGATGGATTATCCGTTTTTAATGTATCCGTTTCTGTTACTTTGAATTTGTATTCTACTTGCACAGTTGTATATTGCTTTGTATCTGATGCATGTGGAGTTTCACTAGTTGGATTTGATAATCTTGCTTCTATTTTTGCTTCTCCTATTTTACTATATGTAAAATCATGACTTGTTACTCTAACATCTGTTGCATCATAACATCCTATGATAATATCTGTACTTATAACTAATTTAGCTAAGTCATTTACAAAATCTTCATCATGGCCATATACTAACAAAGACCACATTAAACTAAATGGCATAGTATAGTTAGAAACTTGATTTAAGTATGATACTTTCTTTTCTGTCAATTTTGAATATGGTTGACTTATAGGAGTATATTCTTCTTTATAACTATCTGGTGCATTACCCACTTCACTCGCATTTGTTTGAGTTGGACCAGATATTTCAACCTCCATAGTTTCCCAACCAGCAACTACTATATTGTTTGAAGAATCCATAGAAAAATACTTTAATGCATTTTTGTCACCATCACTTATCATCTTATAAAATTCTTCATATGGTTTATATGCTAGATATATTCCTTCATCATTATTATCTATTCCCGCAAAAGCTTTAGTTTCTCCATCTGGATATCTTTTAATCCTTATACATCCTTGAGTTTCTCCTTGTACTTCATCATCATTTTCAATTTCTTGAGCACTTCTTAAATCAGGATATTGAGTTACTATTGCTGCTTTTATCATATTTTTTAAGTATTTTTTCTGATTTTTGCTACTTAAGTATGATTCCATTTTAAAATCTGTTTTCTTCAATTTCGCTAGCATATCATCAATTTCTTTATTTAGTTTTATATTTATTTTATATCCGCCACGTCCATTAGGTACTATGTTTTTACTCATATCTATATTGGATTCTGATGAACCATCTGAAGAATCACTTGAATCTCCATCTCCACTATAATCAACAACTTTTCCATCACTTGAAACAAAACATATTTCATGAGTTCCTAAACTACTTACTATCGAAATATCTTTCCAACCGTCATAACTGCTGCTTTTTCCACATGGGTCTGATAAATATATCTTTGTTTTTGTTTCGTCAATATCTAGTATTGACAAAAAGTGAGTTGGAGTATTAGGATATCCACTTACATGTATTGATGCAACACATCCTTCTGATAGAGCATCCTTTAAAGTTTCTATGCTTACCATTGATTGAAAATCAGAATTTGTATTTGTATATGTATTTATTATCGAATGAACATTTGGATTTTGTTTTCCTTCTTCTAATATATTTTCATATAAATCTTTATAAGTAGCCTTATTTGTATAACCACTTCCTATAATTAATGCTGATATTTTACCACATTCTTGTGTCCAAGCTACTTTTGGAAATGTAGAAATTGCCCATGAAGAATCTTGCTTATATTCTTTAAATTTTTTACCTGTAGTTCTACTCTCATATACTCCAGAATATCCACCTGTTGAATTATAATTTGATGTACTTATAACTTTACCTGAACCACTTGTATTATTATTTGAATCGGTTTTTGATGATGAAGAATCTGACTCATTATTAGAACTGTTTTTACTAGATGAATTTGAGCTATCAGATGTAGCAGTTCCATTTGATTTTATAAGTATATATTGATGAGTTGATTGGTTTCTCTTTAGTTCTGGTATTGTGGCTCCATATATACCATGTTGTCCATCATTTTTACCAGGATCAGAAATTATTAATTTTTCATCTTTATCTAAGCCTACATAAGTTACAAAATGGTTTGGCACTCCTACTATCATAGGTCTACCTTCTTCAAAGTTCTTTTTTATTTCTTTTTCCGAATTGTCTGTCCAACTTTTTAGTTCACAATCTATATTAAAGCTTTTCAATGTCTTCACAAGATAGTCATAATTTGAATATGTAATTCCTAGTCTACTCATTTTTTGTACTACGTCTCTTGGATTATAGTCATATCCATAACCACTTAATATAATTGCTATAGAAGTTGGTCCACATCCTGAATCACGAATCTTACCATCCCAATATGGATAATTATAATAATCATTTTCTTCGTTATTTGGAAACTGTTTATAATTCCTATATGTCCTTTCTGTTCCATTAGGATATTTAACTGTAGTTATACTATCCCACCCATTTCCTTTTTCTTTATTATCAGTAATAATTCTTGAAGAACTATTGGAACTATTAGATTCACTACCTCCACTAAAATTAGTATCTACATATTTAGAAATAATAGAATCTGCTGCTACTGGAACTAGTGCTGGAGATTTTTTATCATTATCTGAATTAGAATCAGCAGCAAAACTAATAACTGGTAAATAGAAAAATATACTTGTTATTATTACTAATATTGATACTAATTTTTTCATCAAAATATTAAATTGATATTTTATTTTATTTTTAAATTTTATTTTTCGCATAATACCTTCTCCTATTTAATATTTCTTAATTTCTATTCATCTGTTTTAAAATTTTCTGTTAATTCTTCCCATTCTTTTTTGTTGTCCTTAAATTCTGAATCTCCTGTATCTTTTTTAAATACTGTCATAGCAAATGCTAGTAGCAATGCTCCTATAATTATACTAATTAATAAAATCAGGAGAAATCTTAATGCTATTTTTTTTATTATATCTGCTTTTTTTGTTTTACTTACCTCTTCTTCACTCATTTTAATTGTCCCTTTCTTTTAATATTT
This sequence comes from uncultured Clostridia bacterium, assembly GCA_947629085.1. GTDB lineage: Bacteria > Bacillota > Clostridia > TANB77 > CAG-508 > CAG-269. Next base: position 39,513 of record CANRCM010000002.1, on the reverse strand, counting down.
ATAAATTTACAGAAACTTTAGTTGTTGAAATTGAACCATAATTATTTTCATCGTATTCTAATACTGCTTCTGAAAAATTAAGTGAAGCTATCTTTCTACCTGTAATATAAGGATTATCAAATTTTATTTTTATTGTTTTTGAAAATCCAGAGAAAATTTTTAAGTCTTCTTTTACTATTTCATTATTATATGAATAATGTCTATTTCCTTTATTATCTTTTAAGTATATTGTTTCTGAATCTAATAATTGGTCTAATAATATTGGACTATCAGTGTCGTTTGTAACTTTTATTTCATATACTTCATAATCAAAATATTTAGATCTTGATAATACTTCTGCTTTTATGTTATCATTTTCTCCTTTTTTATTTATTTCTTCTTTTCCTATAAATTTATTAATATTTAACTTTTTTTCTCCATTTTCATCTACTATTGTAATATAATCAGAATAGCTATTTTCCTTTGTTGATTTTCCTGTCGCTAACAAGTCTTCAGTAAACTTAACTATATATGTATCTCCTGTCCAGTTTTCTATTGTATATTCTCTATTTTTTCCATTAAATAATATGTCGTAATAGTTATTTGTAAAATATTCTATATTAGGATATAACGCTTCTTTACATGCATCTGAAATTAGATTATATGCATCTTCTACTTTATTGCTGTTGCATAATTCAACAAAGTCATTAATTTGATTGCTAACCTTCTCTAATTCTCTAGTTGATATTTTACCTCCAGATACAGCTGATTTATCTGATACTATTGTTCCATTTGAAGTATTATAAATATCACTAGATGAACTATCATTACTTCCTTCATCTTTTATAAAATAATTCAATAAATTTAACATTATAATGAAGAAGGCTATAATCAATACCCCTTTTATAATTTTTTTCCTATTTTGCCTAATATATCTTAAAAAGTTATGCATGATTTTAGCCTCCTTTTTTATTTTTTGAATTCATTATATCTATCCATAGCCTTGAATACATTTTGTGATTTTATTTCTGCCATATGTTCACTATCTCCGTTTCTTATAAAAGATTCTTTTAAACTATTTCTATGTTCTTCTCTGTCTTTCATGTATTTAGTATTTCTTCCTTCTAATATTTTTTCATTATAACTTGCTGCATATCCTATCTCTTTATCGCTATATTTTCCTTCTTGTTGCATTTGATACATTGCTAATGCTTGATCTACATTTTCAATTCCATCTATTTGTGTATTTTTTGCAACATCTTTAGCAACTTTTTCAGCTTGTTTTCTTTCTAATTTTAGAGTTTTCTCTATCTTCTTTAGATTTTCTTCATCTTTTGCAAATTGTTTTTCAAATTGTTTTTGCTGTACTTCTTTATAGTCATCTCCATAGTATCCTTCCTTCATAGCATCAAATATTTCTTGATTATCTGAGCCTTCAATTTTTCCTGCTATTCCTTTTCCTAGAGCATACCCAGAAGCTCCTGCTACAGCCATGTTTTGAAGTGCCTTTTGTGGATCTCCACTTGTGATAGATGCTAGTCCTGCTGCTGATGCTGCTAAAGTTGTAGTTGCTGCTTCTGCACCTAATCCTAATCCTTTTCCTACTCCCTTCTTAAGCATTAACGCTGCTATTTGTCCATTTGTTTTTCCATAATATTTTTTATTTTTCTTTCTTCCATATGCTCTTAATCCACTTGCTAACGCTTTCGTAGGTCTTCTTAATTTTTTCTTTATTCTTGTTCTTAATTTTGGTTTCATATTACTTGGAATTGGTGTCTTTGTGCCATTAGGTGTTTTTCCTGATGGAGTTTTATTTGTTCCTCCATTATTTAACATAGAATTTTTGTATGCTTTTGGATCAATACCCATGTTCATTAATGCTTGGTCAAATTCTCGATCTCCTGGTTTAAGTCCTTGTGCTTTTAAATCATCTATTCCTTCTTGCTGTCCTTTTGATAATTTAAATTTGCTTTTTTCTTCTTTATTTTTTATTTCTTTCTTATTGCTTGTTTCTTTTCCTCCTACAGGTAATTCTTTTTCTTCAGTTTCTTTACCAAACAATCCAGCTGTGTCATCAACATTTCTATTCATCTTTGGTGCTTTTACTTTTTCTTCAGAATCATTAGAGTTACCATTTCTTCCTCCTGATCCTAATTTTCCTTGAGGAGGTCTATGCATTAGTTTACTTAAACCTGACATCATTAATGCTGTTCCTGCTGGTCCTGCAAACATTCCTGGTGTATTTGCTTTTTCAAATCCGAAGAATCTACGTAATAATTTTTCAGCTGATGCTATAAATCCTAATGCTATAACTGCATAAAATATGTTATGAGCCGCAAATTTCATTGCAGAACCTACTAAAACTATATACAATATTAAATGCATTGGTTGTATTAATAAGTTAAATATATATTCTTTTAACCACAAATCAAAAGCTTGTGCTTTTCCATCATTCATTTTATCTATAGGATATGTTATAGCAACTAAAGGTGCAATAATTGTTAAGAATGCCATATATATTACCCTCTTTAGATATGTAAAACAGAATATTACTGTAAATATTACCAAAACAACATATATAATGTTATATCCAGCTCTAGCAACTGATGTTTGACTGCTATTATCTGATTCAGTCTGGTCATCCGATTCATTATCTACATTTACTTTTTGACCATACATCCTTGCTTGTGTCATAAAATCATGAGCTGGTAATGATAAAATATTTACATTATCTTCTGAGTCACCATCAAAATATTTAAAAAATTTACTATCTTCACCTTTTTCTCCCACTAATGTTTTCCAAGCGGCCTTTACATCTTCTTTATCATTTATTATAAATACCTCTAGCCCGTCACCTTTCGCTTCTTCTCCTGACTTGATTCCCGCATTATTGTTTAATTTGCTTTTCGTCTCATCTGATCCTTTAGTACTTTTACTTTGATAATTAGCAAAAGTTTTACCATTACCTTTTGTAACTTCGTTTTCTTGTTTTGATACAGAATTAGAAACCGTAATTGAAGAAATTGTTTTTATTATTTTTTCATTAATAGTAACTGCAAAAGACATTATGTAGTGCATCAAAAAAATCAAACATATTGCTACAGTCCAATCAACTAGCATTTGTTTATATTTCGCCTTATCTCCTGCAGTACTAGATAGTGTAATTCTTATACCTACATATACTAATACAGATAATAAAGCGACAAGAGCTATATTTCTAAAAGCTTTATACCATGATGCTATTACCGGTTGTAATTCTTTAGCTGAAGATACATCTGTTGTTGTATTTACTACAACTTTATCACTTTTTCTATCCGTTGAACTAATCCATCCATTGTAAAATGTTTTAGTTAAAACAATTCTTCCTCTATAATTTTTAGCTTTTATTAATACTGTTTCTGTTATTTTATATTCTCCTTCATAAATTCCATTTGACTTAAGAGTGTATGTGTCACTAATTGTTTGTCTATCACCTTCAGAATACGTTAATTCTGGAGTCTCTCCAGTTTCTAACGTCATATTTTTATAACATTCTTTTGCAATGTCTTCTATTGAAATGTTAGGATTGTTTGTACTATTTGAAACTCCATTATACCCCAATCCCTTAGATAAAGCTAAATCAATATTTTCGTAACTAACATTCATATCTGGAATTTTATCATTACCCCTTAAATTTATTATATTTGATTTATAATCACCTTTAAAATCATTATCAACATTAAACGTTACGTCACTATCTCTATCTTTTACAACTGTTTTTGTTATTTTATCTGCTTTTGGATTAAAAAAGTTAACATCAAAAGCTAATATCTCATTTTGAAAAATGCTTTGAGGTGTTAATTCATAATCAGGCACATAAAATCCTTTTTCGCCGAAAATGGGTTACACTTGCTGCAAAATACACTATAGTTGCAACTCCGTGCAATTTTTAGTACTGCTCCTGCTGCTGAGGCAAAAACAGCCAATCCTACTCCTCCTGAAAGCACTATTGCCGCAACAGCTATTGTAGCAGCTAGTATAGCAGCCCCTATAATAGCAATCGTTCGCCAAAATGATGCATTCCCTTTTTCAATCCATGCTCCTGATGTATCCATGCCCATAAAAGTTTTTTGCATAATATTCATAATGCCATCTCCAAGATTTGCAAATAAATTAGTAACTGGTTCTAATAAAACGTCTCCTGGAATTGCATGTGATGGTTTAGGAATAAAGATTTGAAAAAATAATATAATTAATATTAATATTATTATTTTTTGCCATATCTTTTTGTTAGTAAAAATTTTCATTTTCGTCCTCCTATTTTTTTACATTCCTCTTTGTTTTGCTAATTGATTTAAATTTGTTTCTACAAATTCAAATTCCTTTTTAGTTGGCATTATCTTTAGAATTGCTGTATCTGATCCAACTTTAAACAGACCTTCTCCTTTTTGACATGTAATCAAAAAATTTGCCTCTCCCTCAGAAAGTTTAAATACTTCTTTTAAGTATTGTATTTCTGATTTATCTTGTGCTAAGAATAACTTTGTATCTGATGATGTTAAAACTGCTTGTGCTTCTTGTTTTTCATAGAAATCTTGAAATCTTTGAGAAATAATAGCAAGAGAAACATTTCTTTTTCTAGCACGTCTTGCCATTTTATTTAAGAAATCTACTGCTTCTTGATATGGAAGTAACATCCAAGCTTCATCTACAAGAACTCTTTTCTTCTTAGCCTTTTTTCTATCTTCACTATTCTTCTTTACAAATTTTTCCCAAATCCAAGAAAGTAATATTTGCTGTGCTAATGGTCTTGCAAATCTTTCCTCTAACTGAGATATATCTATATTAATGAATGGCGATCCATCTAATAGTTCAAATGTAGATTGCCCATCAAAATATGCCATTTGCCCATCATATTCTCTTATGTATTGCTTCATAACTTTTAATAAATAACTATAATGATATTGGTAATCATTATTTTTGTTGTCTTGTGCTTTCTTTTGAATTCTTCTATACCAACTTCCTATTGTTGGCATTTTTTTCTTTTCTTTAGAAAACATATTTCCATTATTTATTGTGTTTTGTGATGATTCATATAAACTTTTTGGATCACTTGTTATTCCTCTAGCTGCATATTCTTCTGCAACTGATTCTGCTATTATTTGTTTTGTAAGCTCATTTACTTCTTCACTTTTTGTACTTCCTCTTGCCATTGTAAGTAAGGCTTGCGTAACATCTTCTACTTTATTTTCTACGTTTAGAACAGTTCTTTCTCTTCCTGTAATCTCATCTTTAATATTCTCTACTTCTATATCAAAAACATTAATAACTGTTTTTGATGTAGGGCTTATTACAACATTAATTCCTCCTAAACTTTCAGCAACTATTCTATATTCTCCTTCCGCATCTAAAGCTAAACTTTCTATTCCCATAAGTACAGAAGATCTTGATACTAAAGTTTTCATAGTAACTGATTTACCAGCACCTGACTTTGCAAATATAACCATGTTATAATTTGTAAGTGAACTATGAAAATTATCAAATAATATTGGTGTACCTGTTTGTTTATTAAATCCTAGTGGTACTCCTGTAGGATGTCCGATTTCTGATGTTGTAAAAGGAAATACTGTTCCCATTGAATTTCTATCAAAGGTATGTCTTTTATCTATTTTATTATTCATTAATGGTAAATTAGATTGAAAAGCTTCTTCTTGTATTCCCCATGCGGTTTTTATTCCTACTAAAGTTTTAGACATTTCGCTAGCTAATAATTTTGTATATCTATCTAACTCTTCTAAATTATATGAAAATAAAGTTGCCACTACAGATGCTTCATATAATTTATTAAATCCTGCTGCTATTTCATCTCTTAATTCCTCTGCCTCAAATCTTTTTTGTGATATGATACTTTCTCTATTTATATTTCCTTTATCTGCTGCTACAATTCTTTCTGTCTCTAATTCATTAATTACTCTATTTAATTCATTTTGAGATCTCTCTTCTTTTATTGGTGTTATATATACAGATGTATTTATATCTCCAAAAAGATACATGTCCCTAAATAATTCTGGAAACGTACACATTCTTGGCAATGATGATACAAAAAAGCTTCTTGCATATCTTTTAGTATTAGATATTATTTCTAAATGATCAATATTGGAAGCATCTATACCTGATGGAGCAATCAATTCTTTTATACTTTTCTTTCTCAATATATTTATTTGTTCTTCTTCATTCGCTGTATTATACTGTTTTTCTAGTTCTTCTTGTTGTTGTTGCTTTTTTCTCATCCGTATTACCTCCTTTTTTCTTTGATTTTTCTTTTGTATCTTCCCTATCTACTATTTCTTTTGCTTTCTCTGTTACTTCTGTTCCTAAAAAACTTTCATTTTCTTCGATTATCATTTTGGCCATATCATCAATTAATTTGTTAATTTTTCTTTCTTTTTCTCTTACTTCTTTTTCTTTTTTGTTTTCTTCTGTTGCCATAAATACCGCATCATTTGCTTTTTTAGTTGCTTCTTCTTCTATTTTCTTGTCTAATTCTTGCATTTTTTTATCTAAAACATCAGGCGCTGTAGAATATAGTTCTTCATATCCTGACCTTAGTGCCTTATTTAAATCATATACCTCAGATTCATCTCTGTTATATGCTACATATAATAATTCTGCTAATTGTGTAGAATCTAATATTCTTCCATTTACTCCGCATACGAATAATGCACTTATAATTGATTGTGCTTTTGTATATAGTTCAGAAAAAGCTAGATTTTTAATTTCTTCTTTATCAAAATCTCTATTTTCCATATCTTCTGGATAGTAAGATATAATTATATAATATTGCTTTGTTAATATGTTTTTATTAAAACTCATTTGCTCTGTGTTTTTAATAATATCTATTCCGTATTCATATAAATTTCTTTGTTTTACTACTTCTAGATAAAATTTTTCAAGTTCTTCTTGAGAATATTTTCCTGAATTTACTCGTTGTCTATAATCCATCTCTGTTTTTACTAAATTTTCTTGAATTTCTTTTAATTTATCTTTATATGTAACTATACTATTTCCTAAATTTACTGTTCTTGTTTGTGTATAAATTTGTATAGGATGTCTTAATGTATTTAAGAATTGTAAAAATCCTTGTTCTACACTTGTTTTTTCTACGCCAGACATCAAATCATAATTTATTCCTTGACATTCAATTACCATTAAATAATTTTTCATCTCTTTTTTTATAATCATGTTGTCTTCAATTTTGTCAAATTCCATAAATGAAAATATAGATTCTTTACTATATTCTTTTGTTACTTCTTCTGCTTTTTTATTTTTTGTTGCCTTATCATTTTTTTTGATTTTTTGTTTTTTATCTTTTTTGTCATTATTTTCTTTGATTTTTAGTACAATAAAAATTAAAGAAAGTACTACTAATATTACAATCATAAAAATTAAAATATATGTTAATATATTAATAGATTGATCATTCATCTTTTGTTTCCTCCTTTTTTGGTTTTAAATATTTATTATCTTTTTCTGCATAAACATATATTTTGTTTTTCTTTTTTTTGAACATATACCATCTTTTTATTACATTATCTATGTTTTCTCCACCTGTTTTTTTTGTTATTTCAAAGTTTTTTAATTCTGGTACTTTAAATGTTGCTATTGCAAATCCAATTGCTCCTAAAATAACAGAAATAATTATTCCTAAAACTGTTAGTCCTATTAAATTAAATATAAAATAAAATATCAAACCAATACCTATTCCTATAGCTGTATATATAATTGCCTTAGTTGAAAATATATAGAGAATCCTACCTTCTCCTTTATAATTTCTTGGTATATTATAAGTTTGCATAGTATTATCCCTCCTTGAACTTAAACCCATTTCTACTTAATATTATTATAACAGATTTTACCTATATTTGTAACTATATATCAAAAAAAATCAAATTTTAATATATTTGTAATATTCTTGTAACTTTTTCTTAATATTTGTACAGATTATTAATTAATATCTTTAAGCATGATTAAAAGTATTTTAAAACAAAAAAGAGAACAGGGTATTTCTCCCCGTCCTTTTTTGTTTTGATTTTTTGTTTAATTAATATTATGAATTTTTCATTAAAGTATATATAAATTTTGTTAATATTGATGCACCAAAAACCATTACTGCACCAATAAAATATGGTAATAATGTTTTCTTGTAATCTGCTTTTTCTTCTGCACTTCCCATCATGTATTTAACACCTAATACAATTATAAAAATAATTGCTGCTGCTGATCCAACTATAGAAACTATATTTATTACACCTTCCATAAAATCTTCTACTTGATCAGCTTTTATACTTTCTGAGGTTCCGTTCCATTTGTCTGGATTCCACGCAACTGCTCCAAATACTGTTGAGAAAGTACTTATCAACATAATAGTTAATAATGCTATTGTAAGTATTTTTGATATTGTTTGGATTTTTTTCATATCTATTCCTCCTTTTACTTTTTCTTTTATATTAATTTCCCGTTGTGTGAGAAAACTTTAAAAACTAATTAAACATTTTATATATTACTTGAGCTACTGCAGTTGCTCCAAATACAAATACTGCACCAATAAAATATGGTAATAATGTCTTTTTGTATTGTGCTTTTTCTTCTATACTTCCCATCATATATTTTATTCCTAATGCAATAATTGCAATTATCGATATGCCTGAAGCTATAATAGATAAATATTTCAAGATCACATTTCCAGTAGTTTTTATATTTCCTGTTGTAGCTCCACTTCCATCTAAGTCTTCTAATTTAAATCCATATACAGTAGTCATTAAAAAACTTATAATTAATATTAATAAAATAAATATTTTTATATATTTTTTCATATTTATTCTCCTATTACAATCCACTAAATGTATTAATAATTAATTTCCATATTCCAAATGCACCGAAAATTATTAAACTTCCTATTAAATATGGAATTAATGACTCTTTTACTTTTGCCTTATCTATTGCACTTGACATCATATAAATAATTCCTAATACTATACCTACAACAACAGAAACTATCATTCCTATTGATGTTAATATATTGTAAACATCATTTGATGTTTTATGAAGTTGCTCTTGATCAACTACTGCTGTATCATCTGCAGCATCTAAAAATCCTTTTGCATCATCAACCCAGCTAGAAAAAACTTTTATTGGAAAAATACATATTATAATAAATAAACTTATAATTGCTATTAATTTGATTGTTTTATTTTGCATTTTTCTCACCTTCTTTTCTATAATGATGAAGCAATTGTTCGTACAATAGATAAAACTGTTATTATTCCAAATACTAGTACAGCGCCTATAAAATATGGACCTAATGTTTCTTTATATTGTGCTTTTTCTTCTACACTTCCTAACATATATTTGATACCAATAATTATTATTGCCATAACTGAAACTAAGCTACCTATTAATGAAACAGGTCCAATTATTTTATTTCCTATTTCTTTAATTTTTGTATCTCCGTCTAAAGAAGTATCAACTTTATAATCATCAGGATTAAATTTACCATCACTTGCCGCGCACACATATTTATTACTAAAAAAACAAAAAATTGTTATTAAAATAAAAACTATTGCTATAATTTTAAAACTTGTTTCTATTGTTTTTTTCATACTTTTACCTCTATTCTTTTTAATTATACTACTTTTTTTAGTTTTTTTCAACTTTTTTGTCATTTTTTAGAAAATTAATGAATTTGTAATGCTTTTGTAATACGTTTGTAACATACTTAGTTTGTCTAAATTTCAATATTTGTTTAATACAAAATTGTAGTATGCCATATATAATATAATGTAATTTATAACCTTTTTCAACTATAACTATTAGTTGTATAGGTATCATGTTTTATAATATTCTTTAACAAAAAATAGACAATAGTATTTTCATTTCTATTGTCTATTTTTATTGGCGGAGATGAGAGGGTTCGAACCTCCGCGCCGTTTTCACGACCTAACTGTTTAGCAAACAGTCCCCTTCACCACTTGGGTACATCTCCATTTTATAAATAAAAGTTAGATATTTTATATCTTTTAATATCTAACTTTTTATTGTTTGGCGGAGAGGGTGGGATTCGAACCCACGGTACGCTACAAACGCACGCCAATTTTCAAGACTGGTGCCATAAACCAACTCGACCACCTCTCCATATCATAAGACAAATGTCCAGCGACAGTATTTATATTAGCATTTTTGTGAACATTTGTCAATAGTAAATTTTGGATTTTTTGTGTTTTATTTAATTAATCCTAATATTCTTTCTAAATCATCATTTGATGTATATTCAATAATTATTTTTCCTCGTCTTTTTCCAGCATCTAATCTAACTTTTGAACCGAAAAATCCTTGAAATGTATCTTCTATATTTTTATATAACACATGTTTTCTTTTTTCTTCTTCTTTTGTCTCTTTTACTTTAGCTTTTTTCTCTATTTGTCTTACAGTTTGTCCCCTCTCTAGCATATGTATAGCTGTTTGATATTGTTTTTCTGGATCTGTAATTGCAAGTAATGCTTTACAATGTCCTTCTGTTATTTTACCCTCTTTTGCCATTTCTAAAACTCTTGGTTCTAGATTTAAAACTCTTACCCAGTTTGCTATTGTACTTCTTCCTTTTCCTAGTTTTTTAGATACCACTTCTTGAGACATTCCATAACTATCCATTAGTTTCTTTATTCCCATTGCCTTTTCCACTGGATTTAAGTCTTCTCTTTGCATATTTTCTATTAAAGATATTTCAGAATTTGTTTTTTCATCATCTTCTCTTATAATAGCAGGTATTTCTTTTAATCCTGCTAATTTAGAAGCCCTCCATCTTCTTTCTCCTGCTATTATGCTATAATATCCATCTTTTTTAGTAACAACTATAGGTTGAATCAATCCATATTCTTTTATAGAATCTGATAATTCTTCTAAAGCCGATTGTTCAAATCTTTTTCTTGGTTGATCTCTATTAGGTTCTACTTCTGTAATTTTTAATGTTTTTAAAGTGTCATTTTCTTTAATTTGTTCTTCTTCTGGAGCTGGTCCAAATAAAGCATCTAACCCTTTTCCTAATCCTGTCATTTTTGCCATTTTATTTTTCCTCCTTACATCATATGTTTTGCTTTTTTATCTTCTTCATTCATTTTTAAAAACTCTTTTGCAAACTTAGTATAACTTTTTGCACCCTTAGAACGAGGATCATATTCTGTAATAGGCATACCATAACTTGGAGCTTCACTAAGTCTTACATTTCTCGGTATTACTGCTTTATACACTCTATTTCCAAAATACTTTTTTACCTCTTTTACAACTTGATTTGATAAATTAGTTCTTATATCATACATTGTAAGTAATGCACCTTCAATTTGTATTTCTTTATTTAAATGTTTTTTTACTAAATCTATAGTGTTCATTAGTTGTCCTAATCCTTCTAAAGCAAAATACTCACATTGTACTGGTATTAAAACACTATCTGATGCTGTAAATGCATTTAAAGTAATTAATCCTAATGATGGAGGACAATCTATTAAAACATAGTCGTATTCATCTTTTACTTCTTCTAACTTTTCTTTTAGCCTTTGTTCTCTTGACATCATAGAAACTAATTCTACTTCTGCACCTGCTAAACTCATATTAGCTGGACATACTTTTAGATTTTTAATTATTGTATCTTGGATTGCATCTTGTAATTTTGTTTCATTTACTAAAATATCATATGTTGAGTATTCGGCATCTTTTTCTACGCCTATACCACTTGTTGCATTACCTTGAGGATCTGCATCTATTAATAATACTTTTTTACCTTTTTTAGCTAATATTGTCCCTAAATTTATTGTTGTTGTGGTCTTCCCTACTCCACCTTTTTGATTTGCTAATGATACTATTTTTCCCAATTTTATTGCCTCCATTTTTAGTTAATATTTACTTCATAGTTTATGATGTATTGCACTATTATAATATAAAAATATATAAAAAAAGTCAATAAATTTTTAAAAATTTGTCGACTTTTTGTTTATATATTAATACTATTTTTATTAATCTTTTATTGAATAGGTTCTTTTGCAGGAATTCCCGGCTTTCTTGGATATTTTGTTGGTGTTTTTTTATATTTTTGAATGACAATTATTGTTCTTTTTATATCCGTTTTAGGTAATTCAAATTCATCTTTATTTATTATTTTTCCACCTAAAACATCTATTGATTTTTTCCCTTCTTCTAATTCAGTATCTATATCTGGTCCTTTCATATATATACATTTTCCAGATTCTTTAACAAGAGGAATCAAATATTCTGATAATGTTGAAACATTTGCTACAGCCCTTGATGTAGCAATATCGTATTTTTCTCTATATAATTTATCTCTTCCTAGTTCTTCTGCTCTTTTATGAATAGTTTTTATATTTCCTAATTTTAATTTTCCTATTGTATAATCTAAAAATTTTATTCTTTTATTTAAAGAATCTACTAAAGTAATATTAATATCCGGTCTTATAATTTTTAAAGGTATTCCAGGAAAACCTGCTCCTGTCCCAACATCAATTAAATTGATTCCTTTTTCTATATATTTATTTATAGTTAATGAATCAATAAAATGCTTTAATATTATTTCTTTTGATTCTACAATCGCGGTTAAATTAATATTTTTATTCCATTCTATCAATACATTCATATATTCATATAACTGTTGTATTTGTTGATTTTTAACATTAATATTTAAAATTTTTAAATACCCTTCTAATTCTTCTTTAAATTCTTTTATTTCCATGTACAACTCCTTACTATTTTAATTGTTGTAAATAAATTAACAAAACAGATATATCAGCAGGTGAAACTCCTGATATTCTAGAAGCTTGTCCGATTGAAAGAGGCTTAAATTTATTTAACTTTTGTCTTCCTTCTAAGCTGATTCCTTTTATTTTTTCATAATCTAAATCCTCTGGTAGTTTTTTTGATTCTAGTTTTTTAAATTTTTCAACCTGTGCTTCTTGCATCTTTATATATCCTTCATATTTTATTTGTATTTCTACTTCTTCTTTTTCTTGACGTGTTAATCTAGGTCTTTCTTCATCTATAGAAGCTAACTTTTCGTAGTTTAATTCTGTTCTTTTCAATAATTCGCTCATTTTAGTACCAGTTGTAAGTTCTGTTGTATTATTTTCTCTTAATATTTTGTTAATTTTTTCACTTGGTTTTACTATTAATTGTTTTAATCTTTTTATTTCCTTTTCTATATTATTTCTTTTTTCTTCAAATTTCTTGTATCTTTCTTCTTTTATAAGTCCTATTTTATGTCCTATTTCTGTAAGTCTTAAATCAGCATTATCTTGTCTTAGCAAAAGTCTATACTCTGCTCTAGATGTCATCATTCTATATGGTTCGTTTGTTCCTTTAGTAACAATATCATCTATTAGAACTCCAATGTATCCTTGAGTTCTATCTAATATAATTGGATCTTTTCCTTGTATTTTTCTGCTTGCATTAATTCCTGACATTAATCCTTGGCAAGCTGCTTCTTCATATCCAGATGTTCCATTTATTTGCCCAGCCATAAATAGTCCACTAATTCCTTTATACTCCAATGATAATTTTAAATTTGAAGGATCAATACAATCATATTCTATTGCATATGCAGGTCTTGTAAACTCTGCATTTTCTAATCCTGGAATTGTATGATATAAAGCAATTTGTACATCTTCTGGTAAAGACGAACTCATTCCTTGAATATACATCTCTTCTGTATCTAACCCTACTGGTTCAACAAAAGCCTGATGACGTGGTTTATCACTAAACCTAACCACTTTATCCTCTATAGACGGACAGTATCTAGGACCTGTACCTTCTATTTTTCCAGCATATAATGGAGATCTATTCAAGTTTTTTCTTATTATCTCATGTGTTTTTTCATTCGTATAAGTTAAATAACAATCAACTTGTTTAAAATTCTTCGGTTCATTTTCAAAAGAAAAAGCTTCTATGTTATTATCACCTTTTTGTACTTCCATTTTACTAAAATCTATACTTCGTCTATTTATTCTTGCTGGTGTTCCTGTCTTAAATCTTGTTAATTCAATTCCTAATTTTTTCAAACTTTCTGAAAGCTTATTTGCTGCAGAAACTCCATCTGGACCACTTTCTTTAGAATAACTTCCTATAAAGATTTTTCCTTTTAAATATGTTCCTGTTGCAACTATAACAGATTTTACTTCATATATAGCACCAAGATCAGTTTTTACTCCTATAACGTTATTATCCTTAATTAAAATTTCAACAATTTCTCCCTGTTTTAAATATAGGTTATCTTGCATTTCTAATGTATGTTTCATTTCTGCTTGATACTTTTTTCTATCAGCTTGAGCTCTTAATGAATGAACTGCTGGTCCTTTTGATGTATTTAACATCTTTATTTGAATCATTGTTTTATCTATATTTTTCCCCATTTCTCCACCAAGAGCATCTATTTCTCTTACTAGATGTCCTTTTGAACTTCCTCCTATATGTGGATTACATGGCATATTCGCTATAGCTTCCAAGCTTATAGAAAATATTAATGTTTTCATACCTAATCTTGCTGCTGCAAGACCTGCTTCACAACCAGCATGTCCTGCACCTATTACTGCAACATCAAATTTTCCCGCCTTATATTCTCCCTTATTTGCTTTCATTTTTATTCCTCTTTCTTTTTTTATGTTTCACCTTCTTATTCCTTCCGTGTGAAACAAAAAAATATAGTTCGTATATTTATTTATTTAAATTTTACTTATCAGTTACATTATTGCTGTTCTATTATTTAATAATATAATTAGTAGCTTTTACCATTTTACACGCTTTATCACAGTTTTATATATATTATAATTATTTATGAAATTATTTTATGTATCTTATGTAACCTTTTGTTTGTTTAGTTGTAAAAATTACATTTTATCTTTTTTTGCTTACTAATAAGATATGTTGTTTTTTAGCTTTACTTTTTAAATTTTATTTTGCCTAATTTTTATTTTATCTTTCTTTTTTAATATATTATCAATTTGTTGTTATTTTTAAAATTTAGCCAATTTTTGTTTTTAGTCATAAGATTACTTGAAAAAATTACAAAAACTTGTTATTTTTGATTCTCATTAGTCTGCTTCTTTATTTTCCTAAACAAAACTTGGCAAATATTTCATTTATTATGTCTTCACTAACAAATTCACCTGTTATTTTACCTAATTCTTCTAAAATCTCTTTAATAAATATAGCAGTAATATCTATTGACATTTTTTGCTCTAGTGTTTCTTTTGCTTTTTTTACATTATCAATAGCTTTATTTATAAAATCTTTTTGTCTAATATTAGTAATTAAAACATCATTATCTAAATTTATTTTATTTAAATTAAACATTTCACTGATTTTTTCATATAAACTATCAATTCCTATTTTATTTAATGCAGATATTTTTATAATATATTTGCTTGCTTCTTTCAATCTCTTATCATTTTCGTTGATTTTAGCTTTTAGATCTGTCTTATTTAATATAATAATTGAATTTTTTTCTTTTATTAAATCTAGTATTTCTAAATCTTCTTTTTCTATTTCTTTGGAAGAATCAAATATTGCAATTATTAAATCTGCTGTGTCTACTATTTCTCTAGATTTTTTTATTCCTATTTTTTCTACTTCATCTTTAGTTTGTCTGATTCCTGCTGTATCCATTAATTTAAGAGGAATACCTTCTACTGTAATGAATTCCTCAATTATATCTCTTGTTGTTCCTTCATATTCTGTTACTATTGCTCTATCTTCCTTTAAAATAGCATTTAAAAGTGATGATTTACCAACATTTGGCTTTCCTATAATAGCTGTTTTTATTCCTTCTTTTATTATTTTACCGCTATCGAAACTTTTAGATAATTTTTCTAATTTTTTTTCTATGCTGTTTAACATTGAAAATACTTCATTATTTGTTACATCTTCTATGTCATATTCTGGATAATCTATTGAAACTTCTATATTAACCATAACATTCATTATTTCGTTTTTTATTTCTGATATTTTTTTTGACAATTCCCCTTCTAGCTGTTTTATAGCTGTTTTTGCTTCTTTTTCTGACTTAGCATTTATAACATCTATAACAGATTCTGCTTGCAACAAGTCTATTCTTCCATTTAAAAATGCTCTTTTTGTGAATTCCCCAGGCTCAGCAAGTGTAGCTCCATTTTTTAAGCATATTTCTAAAATTCTTTTCATTATTATATTTCCACCATGAGAATTAATTTCGCACATATCTTCTGTTGTATAACTTTTGGGTGACTTAAAATACGAAACTAACACTTCATCAATTACTTCATCGTTTTCAATTATGTTCCCGTATTTAATTGTATATCCTTTTATTTCACTTATTTTTTGTTTGTTTTTGGGAATGAATATTTTATCTAATATTTTAAAACAATCTTTTCCACTCATTCTAACAATTCCTATACCACCAATTCCGTGGTGCAGTAGATATTGAAACTATTGTACTCATTTTACCTCCTATTATAAAAAAAAGTCAAAGATAGAATTTACAAATCTTTTGTAAAATCCGACCTTTGACCTCCGATTTTATTTTTTATTTGTTTTTAAAGAAACTATAATTTTTCTATATGGTTCTTCCCCTATACTTGTTGTTTCTACTTTTGGATGTTGTTGTAATTTGGTATGAATTATTTTTCTTTCATATGCTTTCATAGGTTCTAACTTTATTGATTTTTTTGTTCTAACTACAGTATTTGCAACTTTCTCTGCTAATTCTTCTAGAGTTTTTTCTCTTTTTTGTTTATAATCTTGTATATCCAATATAACTCTTATTTTATTTTGAATTCCTTTACCAGCTATTGCAGATAAAATAGTTTGCATATTATATAAAGTTTCTCCCCTGTATCCTATTAAAAAACCTAACTCTTCTCCTTTTAAATTTACATGTATATAATTATCTTTTTCTTGTATTTCATATTCTATTTTTTCTGAAAAGTTTTCACTAAATTCTTTTAAAAATTTTTTTAAATTTGCTATAGATTTTTCTTTTTCTTCTTCTGATAAAATTATTTCTTTTTTAACTTTTAAATCTTTCTTTTCTCCTCTATTTTCTTTATCTTGTTCATCTTCTTTTAATGTTAACTCTACTTTTACTATTCTTGGTGACAAAATACTAAAAAAGCTTCTTTTATCTTCATTTTCTAATACTTTAATGTCAACTTTTCTTTTTGAAACATTTAATTTTTTTAAACCATTCTCTATAGCTTCGTTCGTAGTCTTTCCCTCAGAAATAATACTTTTTGCCATTTATATAGCCCCCTCTTAAGCTTCTTTTAAAATTTTATCTAAAACTAATCTTTCTACAATCATAAGAATATTGCTAATTAACCAATACAATGCTAGTCCTAGTGGAGCTACAAATGCTATAGAAATAGACATAATAGGCATCATCCAAGACATCATTTTGTTGGTCTGCATTACAGTATCCATCTCATTTTGTTCTTCTTTATTATCGTCTTCTTTCTTTAATTCTTCCCCTGTTTTGCCATCAATTGTTATTTCTTTGTTTTCTTTTTTCTTGTTTACTTTTTCTTGTGTTATAGTCGTTAATCTTATAGAAATAAAAGATGATATAATATACAATAATGGTATAATATATACAGTATAATCCATTATATTTTGTTGAGGTATTTTACTTAAGTCTAGTCCACAAAAATTCATCTGTATATTTAGTTTATATACATTTTGATCGTCTGGATTTTTTTCTTTTATCAAATTATATTCCCTTATCAAATCAATTTGTGGATATACATTACTTATTTCTTTTCCTTCATCTTTTATTTGTTGAATATATGTATTCAAATTTTCTTCAGGAATCTTTTCCATAAACGTCAATGGAGACCTTACTAAGTAAAAAATTGATAATAATAATAACATTTGAATTATTGCTGTTAGACATCCACTAAATGGACTCATTTTTTCTGTTTTATATAAATTCATTACCTCTTGATTTAGTTTATCTGGATCATTTTTGTATTTAAATTGAATTACTTTCATTTTTTCTTGTATTTCAGCACTTTTTTTAACTGATTTTTGTTGTTTTATTGATAATGGTAATAATATTATTTTAATTATTATAGTAAACAATATTATTGCTAATCCATAATTATTTACTAAATTATATAGAGCTTGTAATATATATCCAAACATATTTGCAAAAAACTCAAACATTTACTTCTTCCTCCTAAGTCTATTTTAATGGATCATAGCCACCTTTTGAAAATGGATTACATCTTATAATTCTATAACCTCCCAGAATTATTCCTCTACATACACCATATTTTTCAATTGCTTGTTTTGTATATTCTGAACAAGTTGGATAAAATTTACAATGTATATTTTTTTGTGAAACATTTTGTGAAATGTATTTTTGATACTTGTTAATTATCCATATAAGTATTTTTTTCATTATTATTCCTCAATAAAAAGATTTGCTTTTTTAAAAATATATTTTATATCTTTATTAATATTTTCATAAGTTGCCTCTTCTATTTTTACTTTTCTTTTCCATAAAAATACTATTGTTTCTGATGTTTTTATTTTGTCTTCATAATTTTTGTAACTTTCTCTTATTAATCTTTTTATTTTATTTCTTTTTACGGCTTTAGCAACTTTAACGCTTATAGCAATACCTAAACAATTAATATTTTTATAATTATTTTTTTTAACAAAAGCCTCTATTGTTTTTCCCGAATAATATTTACCCTTTGCTAAAATATTTTTAAATTCATAATTTTTTTTTAACATTTTTGTTTTTTTCATCATATTTCTCCTTTTTAGTATGATTTATGATTAATGAAAAAAACTATTTTGCTAATAAAATTATGATTTATTAAACTTTTATTAGCAAAACATAATCTTATTTAAGCACTTAATTTTTTTCTACCTTTTGCTCTTCTTGCTTTTAATACTTTTCTTCCTGCTCTTGTTTTCATTCTTTTCATAAAGCCATGCTCTTTCTTTTCTTGTCTGTTTTTTGGTTGATATGTTCTTTTCATCCTTTAGCACCTCCTAATGTTTTTATAAAAATCCAATTTAATGGAATTTATTTTTTTACAAAATAACAAGTATATCGATTATACCGTAATAAGCTTATAAATGTCAAGAAGTTTTTTTAAATTTTTGCTTTTTTTGTAATGGTTTTGTAATATTTTTTTCTTTTCCACAGTTTTTCATGAAATTATCCACATAAAAAAATTTTTTTCCACATTTTTATTGACTTATCCTATAAAAATTTGTTATTATGTAAAAAACAAAAAATAATTACAATTTTTCTTTATAGTTATTGAATTTTTGTTTGTATATTTGTTTTTTGTTTTTACAAAATTATTACAAACTTATCAACATTTGTGGATAAATTTGTGGATAATTTATAAAATGAAAGGATGATTTCAAATGGCTTTTGAAAAAGAAGATTTAGTTTCAAAAATAAGAGAAGCTTTAAAACCAGAGTTAACTCAAATATCTTATGAAACATGGATTTTACCTCTTGGAATCAGAAGTATTGAAGGTAATCATATTGTTTTTACAGCTGTTTCTGAATATCAACAAGATTTTATTGAAAATAAATATAGAAGTCTTATGTTTAATACTTTACGTTATATAACAAATAGAGAATGGACATTTTCCGTAATAAATCTTGAAGAAGAAAATAAAAACAATTCTAAATTAGTATCAGATATTAATTTAAAAAATGATTCTGCAATATATAACACTGAAATAGAGTCTAATAAGTTAACTCTTAATCCCAAATATACTTTTGAAACCTTTGTTATTGGCAATAATAACAGATTTGCACATGCTGCAGCTCTAGCAGTAGGAAACGAACCTTCTAATTCATATAACCCTTTATTTATTTACGGAGGAGTTGGTTTAGGTAAAACTCACTTAATGCATGCCATTGGAAATAGAATTCTAGAAAATGATAAAAATACTAATGTTTTATATGTTACTTCTGAAAAATTTACAAATCAATTAATAAATGCAATTAAAGATAATAAAAACGAAACTTTTAGAAATAAATATAGAACAATAGATGTTTTATTAATTGATGATATTCAATTTATTGCTGGAAAAGAAAGAATACAAGAAGAATTTTTCCATACTTTTAACAGTTTATATGAAGAAGGAAAACAAATTATAATTTCTAGTGATAAACCACCTAGAGATATTCCTTTCCTAGAAGATAGATTAAAATCAAGATTTGAATGGGGGCTTTTAGCTGATATTTCTTGCCCAGATTATGAAACTCGTTTAGCTATCCTTAGAAAAAAAGCTCAAGATGAGAATGTTATTATTGATGATTTTATTCTTTCTAATATTGCTAATAAAATTGATTCAAATATTAGGGAGTTGGAAGGTGTATTTAATAAAATAATTGCTAGAGCTTCACTTACACATAGTCCAATTACAATAGAATTGGCCGAAAATATTATAAATGAATTTAAATATGAAAATGAAAAAGTAATTTCTTGTGATTTTATAAAAGAAACTGTATCTAAATACTTTAGCATAAATAAAGATGATTTATCTGGTAATAAAAGATCTAATGATATTGCTTTTCCTAGACAAATTGCAATGTTTTTATGTAGAGAAATTGCAAATATGTCTTATCCTCAAATAGGTATGGACTTTGGAGGAAGAGATCATTCCACAGTTATGCATGCCTGCAGGAAAATTGATAAAGAAATAAAAGAAAAAAATAATACTAAACTAATTGTGGATAGTGTGAAAAGTATAATAATAAACGGTAAACAATAATATATAAAAAACATTTTAAAGATTTTTTAAAATTTATGTTTGAAAAAACATTGTTTGTAAAAAGATATTTGTTTTTATTCTTACGGAACCAATACATTAGATATCCACACATCAATGTTAATAATCTGTTAAAAAACTGTGTATATCTAAATTTTAAACAAATTATATTTTTTATTGTGGATTAATTTCTAGTTTTTCCACAAAATTATTAACAGTAATTTTACTAGGGTTTCTAAATATCAACATAGTTTTCCACAGTTTCCACAAGACCTAATACTATTACTACTAAAAATATTATATTATTTATAAATTATTAAAGGGAGGAAATAAAAATGAAATTTGTTTGTTATAAAGATACAATTCTTAAAGCTTTAAATTCCGTAGTAAAAGGTGTTGCTTCTAAAACAACAATGCCAATATTAGAAGGAATATTAATTCAAACTAATGATAATGAAATAAAATTAACTACTTATGATTTAGAAATAGGTATTGAATATGTAATGGAATGTGATGTGAAAGAACAAGGAAGTACAGTGGTAAATGCAATAATGTTTAGCGAAATTATTAGAAAATTGCCAGACACAGAAATAAATATAAAATTAAATGAAAAAAATTTATTAGAAATAGAATGTGAAGGTTCATTATATAAATTAGCAACAATGAATTCTGAAGAATTTCCAGAGCTTCCAAAAATAGAAATAGAAAATTCTATAGAAATAGAACAAAATGTTTTAAAAAATACAATAAGAAAAACAATTTTTGCAGTTAGTACTGAAGAAAGTAGACCAATTTTTACAGGATGTTTATTTGAAATAAATAATAATAAATTAAATGTTGTTGCAGTTGATGGATTTAGATTAGCATTAAGAAGCATTTATCTAAACAAACAAACTAATAATTTTCAAGCAGTTATTCCAGGTAAAACTTTAAATGAAGTGAATAAAATAATATCAGATTCTTTTGAACCAGTAAAAATAGGAGTTTCAAAAAATCAAGCTTTATTTGAAATGGATAATTGTAAAATAGTTACAAGGATTTTAGACGGTGAATTTTTAAATTATAAAAATGTAATCCCAAATAATTGGGAAACTAGAATAAAAGTAAATAAAAATAATATTCAAAATAGTTTTGAAAGGATTAGTTTAATATCTGCTTCATCTATTGAAAAGGAAAAAAAATATCCTGTAAAAGTAAAAGTTGATATAGGAAAAGTAACAATATCTTGTACAAATCAAACAGGAGACGCAAAAGAAGAATTATATGTTTCAACAGAAGGAAAAAATATTGAGGCTGGATTTAATCCGAAATATTTTTTAGACAGTTTAAAAGCGATTGATGATGAAGAAATTTATATTGAGTTAGGAACAAATATTTCGCCTTGTTTAATTAAATCTATAGAAAATAATGATTATACATATATGATTTTACCAATAAGATTAAAAGAAGAATAAAACAAAAAAGGTAGAAGAAATTCTACCTTTAAATTTTAAAAATTTAATAATATATTCATAAATATATTATTAAAAAGAGTTTTAAAAGAATAAAAATTAAGAAATAAAAAATTAAGAAATAAAAAAATAAAAATAAAAATAAAAAAATTAGAAAAAAATTATAAAAAAAAGAAAAAAATAGGAAAAAAGAGAAAAATAAAAATGAAACAACTTAATTTTTTATAATAAAAATTTATAAAAAAATAAAATCAATAAATTATACACAAACGGAGAATAATATGTGGATAAAAAACATTAAAATAAAAAATTTTAGAAATTATAATAATGAAAAAATAAATTTTGATAAAAATATTAATATTTTTTATGGAAAAAATGCCCAAGGAAAAACAAATATAATAGAAGCAATTTTTTTATGTAGTATGGGAAAATCATTTAGAACAAAAAAAGATAAAGAAATGATTTTATCAAATAAAGAAAATGCGAGTGTAGAAATTGAATTTCAAAAATTAGATAGAGATAAAAAAATAAAAATAGAAATAAATAATAAAAAAAATGTATATATTAATGAAATAAAATTAAAAAAATTAAGTGAATTATTAGGAAATATAAATGTAGTAATTTTTACACCAGATGATATTAATATTTTAAAAGGTGGACCTCAAAACAGAAGACGTTTTCTGGATATTATGATTAGTCAATTGAAACCTAATTATATGTATAATTTAAATTTATATTTAAAAACAATGGAACAAAGAAATAATTATTTAAGACAAATAAGAGAAGAAGGAAAAAGTGAAAATCTATTAGAAATTTGGGATCAAAAATTATCAGAGTATGCAATAAATATTTATAATTATAGAAAAGAATTTATAAATAAAATAAATGAAAAAATAAAAAATATTCATAAAGAAATAACAGAAAATAAAGAAAATATAGAAATAAAATATATATCTGAATGTATTAATAACGAAGAATATTTAAAAATATTAAAGCAAATAAGAAAAATAGATATAAAAAAAGGATTTACAACTAAAGGCATACATAGAGATGATTTTATGGTATATATAAATGATAAAAGAATTGATATATTTGGTTCACAAGGACAATATAGAACATCTATATTATCTCTAAAATTATCAGAACTAAACATTATAGAAGAAGAAATAGGAGAAAAACCTATTTTATTATTAGATGATTTTATGTCTGAGTTAGATGAAAATAGGAGAAATCATTTTTTAGAGAAAATAAATGATACACAAGTAATTATTACTTGTACTGATAAAATTAATATTGAAAATAAAAAAATTTTAATATATAATGTACAAGAAGGTAAAGTAATAGGAGGAGGAAGTTAAATGGAAAAGTATGAGCATAAGTATAATGCCGAACAAATCCAAGTATTGGAAGGTTTGGAACATGTAAGAAAAAGACCGGGTATGTATATAGGAAGTGTTTCTGTTAGAGGATTACATCATTGTGTATACGAAATTGTAGATAATGCTGTTGATGAAGCTTTAGCAGGATACTGCAAAAATATAAAAGTAACTATAGAACCAGGAAATATAATTTGTGTAGAAGATGATGGTAGAGGAATTCCTGTAGATATACATAAGAAAACAAAAAAATCAGCTGCAGAAACAGTTTATACACAATTAAATGCAGGTGGAAAATTTGGTGGAGATAGTGGATATAAAGTATCTGGAGGTCTTCATGGTGTTGGAGCATCAGTTGTTAATGCTTTAGCAGCATGGACAGAAGTAACAATTCAAAGAGATGGAGGAATCTTTCAAATGAAATTTGAAAGAGGAAAAACAATACAACCTCTAGAGAGAATAGGAGATTCTAAAAAAACGGGAACAAAAGTAAGATATTTAGCAGATGATACTATTTTTGAAACTTTAGATTATGAATATGAAACTTTAGAAAAAAGATTTAGAGAAATGGCATTTTTAACAAAAGGTTTAAGAATAGAAATAGAAGACAAAAGAGAAGATTTAGAAACACCTAAAAAAGCAGAGTTTTGTTTTGAAGGAGGTTTAAAATCATTTGTTGAATATTTAAATAAAAATAAAGAAACATTACATAAAACTCCTATATATATAGAAAAAACAGATGGAGAAGTTCCAGTTGAAATTGCAATTCAATATACTTCAAGTTACTCAGAAAACATCTATACATTTGTAAACAATATAAACACCATAGAAGGTGGAACACATTTAGAAGGATTTAAAAGATCACTTACTAAAGTATTAAATGAATATGCAAGAAATCATAATATATTAAAAGAAAAAGATTCAAACTTGCAAGGTGAAGATATAAGAGAGGGAATAACAGCAGTTGTATCTGTTAAAGTAAAAGAACCTCAATTTGAGGGACAAACAAAAACAAAATTAGGAAATAGTGAAGTAACAGGCGTAGTTCAAAGCATGGTCAACGAAGCATTATCAACATTTTTAGAAGAAAATCCAAATGTTGCTAAATCAATATTAGAAAAATGTATAAGTGCATCTAGAGCTAGAGAAGCTGCAAGAAAAGCAAGAGAATTAGTAAGAAAGAAAAATTCCTTAGAAACTTCAACATTACCAGGTAAATTAGCTGATTGTAGTAGTAAAAATGCAGATGAATGTGAGGTATATATAGTTGAGGGAGACTCTGCTGGAGGAAGTGCAAAACAGGGAAGAGATAGAAAATTCCAAGCAATTTTACCTTTATGGGGAAAAATGTTAAATGTTGAAAAAGCAAGGGCTGATAAAATATATGGAAATGATAAATTAAATCCGGTTATTTTAGCTGTTGGAGCAGGAATTGGGTCAGAATTCGATATAACAAAAATAAGATATGGAAAAGTAATAATAATGGCAGATGCTGATGTTGACGGAGCACATATTAGAACTTTATTATTAACATTTTTCTTTAGATATATGAGACCATTAATTGAAAATGGTAACGTATTTTTAGCTCAACCACCATTATATAAATTATCTAAAAAAGGAATGAAAGATATTTATTGTTATACAGACGAAGATTTAGATAAAGCATATAAAGAATTAGAAGAAAAAGGAATTTCAAGAGAACAATTAGGATTACAAAGATATAAAGGTTTAGGAGAAATGAATCCAGAACAATTATGGGATACAACAATGAATCCTGAAACAAGAATTTTAGTTAAAGTAACGATGGAAGATGCAATAAAAGCAGACGAGACATTTTCTTTATTAATGGGAGATGAAGTAGAACCAAGAAGAGAATTTATACAAAAAAATGCAAAATATGTTAAAAATCTTGATATATAAAGTAGAGAAAGATACATATAAAAATTTAATGGCAGATAAAATTATTTTATCTGCCATTAATCGATAAAGCCAATAATAATCTCCACTAAAACTAATATTCCTAATATTAAAACCTAATATATATTACTATATAAATAAGCTCTAATATCAAAAATATTAATCATTCGCTCGACTATTAATACACCATAAGTAGCCATATTCATCCCAAAGGGACTACTAATAACCACTTAAAATATAACTAGATATAAGAATAATCTTAGCTTGAATAAATTACCTATAATTTGACCATATATTAAAAAACAAATAGAAAAATATAAAATATAGCCTGCAAACAAATAATTTATTCTTATCGCCGACTAGTTATAATATAAAAAATACACCATAACCAATCTTTGCTCGAACATTAATAAACAAAAAATTATCTATTAATGCTCTTTGCTCAACTATTATTAACCTTATAAAAATATTATGCACGAAATAAAAAAAAATATACTCTAATAAAATTAAAATAATTAAAAAAATAAGAAAAAGTCGATTTTTGTCGATGAAAAGTTCTTGACATTAAAAAGAAAATAATATATTATTTTAACTACTAAAATGGAGGTGATAAATATAAAAAATAAAACACTGCAAGAATGGTTGCCTATAAAAGAAATTGATAAGGAAGGAGTTATAAAATTAAAAAATAATAATTTAATAAAAATAATAAAAGTAAATCCAATTAATTATAATTTGAAATCAGATTTAGAAAAAGAATCTATATTAAATTCTTATAAAATTTTTTTAAAAACTTGCCATTTTAATATCCAAATTTTAATTCAAAGTAATAAGGAAGATTTAAGTCAGCATATTTTTAATATTCAAGAAAATATTTCAAAAAAAGAAAATAAATATTTAGAAAAAATATCAAAAAATTATATAAATTATATAAATAAAATTAATTCAGAAAGAAAATCTTCTTCAAAAGATTTTTATATTATTATAGGTAATGAAAATAAAAAAAATATAAATTTTCAAACAGAAGAAATATTAAAAAATGATTTAAAAGAAAAATTTTTTAAAATCAAAGAATGTTTATCTCGTACAGGAAATTCCGTAATAGAAATGTCAAATAAAAAAAATGTAGAAAATTTATTTTATTCTATTTTAAATGTAAATAAATTTAATAATAATTTAATTAAAAATACAAATTAAAATTAAATAAAAAAGGAGGAAATAAAATAGGAAATATTAAAAATTTAATTAATGAAAAAATAAAAAATATAATAAATAAAAAA
The DNA here is from genome assembly GCA_947629085.1 of uncultured Clostridia bacterium. GTDB lineage: Bacteria > Bacillota > Clostridia > TANB77 > CAG-508 > CAG-269. The sequence continues at coordinate 12,696 of CANRCM010000002.1, read as the reverse complement.
CAAGATGAAGATAATTTTTATTCAGGTACAATAAATAATAAAGATTTAATTTCTCCATCATATATAAATTTGAAAAATCCTAGATATATAGAAATAGATAATTTATTTTATTCGGGATTAATCGTTGTAGATTACTATAGAGAACAAAGTGATTTAATTTTGAAAAACTTAATAGAAACTAATATTAATATGAATATTTCTATTTTTTATGAAAAACAAAACTCATATAAAACAATAAAAGATTTAACATATCATATAGGTAATGTTGGAGTAGAATTAAAAGATGGAAATCAAAATAGAGAAGATATTGATATTGCAGCTTTTACATATAATGATGCAAAATATATTAGAAAAGAACTTCAAGTAAATAATGAAGATATATATTTTTTATATATTTATATAAATGTTTATTCAGATAATTTACAGAATTTAGAATATTATTTAAATAAAATAGAGGGTATTTCACAAAGCAAAGGATTAAAGACTATAAGAGCAAATTTTAGACAAGAAGATTTATTTTTAGCGGGATTACCAATCATGTCAAATAATAAGACAATAAAAGAATCAGCAAAAAGAAATATTTTAACATCTGGATTATTATCTACATTTCCATTTATATCTTCAAATATATTTGATCAAAATGGTATTTTTATTGGAACTAATATTTATAATGATTCTTTGGTTTTTATCGATAGATATAATACTCAGAAATATAAAAATGCAAATATTTGTATTTTTGGAACTAGTGGAGCTGGAAAATCTTTTTATACTAAATTATTAATATTAAGATATAAATTATTAGGAATTTCACAATATATTGTTGATCCAGAGAGGGAATACAATAATTTATGTGAGAAGTTAAAAGGAATACAAATAAAAATAGGACCAAATTCAGAAACATATATTAATATATTAGAAATAAGAAAAGAAAGTATAGAAGATGGAGAAAGAGGATATTTAGCAACTAAAATTGGAAAATTAATTGGATTTTTTAATTTGATTTTTGGAGAGATGAATGAAGAAGAAAAAGCATTGATAGAAGAAAAATTAATAAAAACATATAAAACAAAAAATATAAATTTTGATGATAAAAGTTTATATAACGAAATAAATAAAAATGGAAAAAAACAAAAAGAATTTAAAAAAACAAAAGATATGCCAATATTAGAAGATTTATATAAAATATTAGGGGAAGATGAAAAAACAAAAAAATTTAAAATAAAATTAATACCATTTGTAAAAGGATCTATGAAATTTTTTAATCATCATACAAATATTCAATTAAACAATAATTTAATTGTGGCAGATATTTATGATTTAGGAGAGGATAACTTGAAATATGGGATGTATTTATTTACAGATATTTTTTGGGACAAGATAAAGGAAAATAGAAATAAAAAGAAAGCAATTTATTTGGATGAAATTTGGAGATTAATAGGAGTTACTTCAAATAAAGAAGTAGCTAGTTTTATTTATAAAATATTTAAAACTATAAGAAAATATAGAGGAAGTAGTGTAGCAATAACTCAAGATATCTCAGATATTTTTAGTTTAGATAATGGAACATATGGGAAAAGCATATTAAATAATTCAAGTATAAAAACTTTTTTTGCATTAGAAGAAGAAAATATAAAAATACTTTCTGAATTTGCTAATTTATCAGAAAAAGAAAAGATAGAAATAAAATCTTTAAAAAGAGGGGAGTGTTTAATGTTTGTTGGAGAAGACCATATATTAACGAAAATAGAATGCTCTAAGATGGAAAAAGAAATAATAGAAGGTAAAAGTAATAATGAAAAAGGTAATATTAGCAATTGAAAATAAAAAAATATTAAAAAAAATAGAAAAAATAGAAAATTTAATAAATATTCAGATAAATATAAAAAAAGTACAATACAGAGAGGCAATTTTAGAAATATTAAAAAGAGAAAAAAATATAGATTTAATTTTATTAGATGAAAAATTACCTGGAGAAATTAGTATAGAAGATTTAATAAAAAAAATAAAAATAATTAATAAAAAAATTAATATTATTTTTTTTCTTCAAAAAGAAAATATAGGAAAAGAAAATAAATTAAAAAAATTAAAAATAAAAAATATTTATTATATTAATAAAATAAATAAAATTAAAATAATAAATTTATTTATAGAAAACAAAAATATTTTGAAAAATAAACAAATAAAAAGTACTATAAAACATAATATAAAAAAAATAAATAAAAAAGAAAAACAAGATAAAAATAAAAGAAAAAATAAGGATAAAAATGAAAATAAAATTAAAAATTATATAGAAAAATTAAAAAAAATAAAGAAAAAAAATCAAAAAGATAAAAAATTCACAAAAAATATTAATATAAAAACAAACAAAAAAATAATTATTTATGAAAATGAACAAAAACATATAAATAATTTATTAATTAATTATTTAATAGAAAAAAATAAAAAAATATTATTAATTAATTTGAATAATAAAAATAATATAAACAACAAAAAAAATAAAAAAATAATTAATAAAGAATCAATTTTAATAAATAATTTAAAAAAATTTTTAATTAAAATAAATAAAAAAGAAATAAAAAATAATTTAAAAAATTTTTTAAAACAAAATGAAAAAAAATATGATTATATTTTATTTAATATAGATTTAAATTTATATAACAAAAACATATATTTAATTAAAGAACTAATTACCACAAGTGATAAAATAATATATATAATAAATAATGACTTTATGGATTTTAATAAATTTATAAAAAATTTAAAAATAAATAAAAAAGAAATTTTAAATCATAAACCCCAATTATATATTATAGAAAAAAAATATTTTTTTAATTCAATTAGTGATTTAGTCATTAAAAATATTATTAAAAAACCTTTTAAAATTTATAAAATTTTTTATCATAAAAAAAATCAAATTTATAAAAATAAGTATAAAAAAATATTTAATAAAATATTAAAATAAAATTATTTTTAAAAGTAAAATTAATTATAAAAAGGCAATTAAAAATAAATAAAAGAAAAGAGGTAAAAATGAATATAGAAAATTTAGAAAAAAATAATGTTATAGAAAAAAATAATAATATTGTCAATGAAACAACTCAAAAAAATTTTTTGGAGACAACATTAGGAAAAACAATAAACACCGCAATAGATATAGGTATGAGAGCAATATTACCAGATTTTATGGAAAATGAAGTAATTAGTTTAAAAGAGAATTTATTTAATTATGGACTGAAAGATCGGGATAAAACAAACTATAAGTGATGCTATAGACTTAGGAAAAAGTGCAATAGGAATTTTTACAGGAAACTTTGAAAGCGTAGGGCAAATGCAAAAAGCAATACAAAGTGGAGGATTAATTGATAGTATGTCAATTTTAATTGATAATGTTGTAGAAAAAGTAAGAAAAGAGGGTGCTATTAGTAGCAGTATTGCTAATACAATAAAACAAGGTAAAAATATTATTTTAAATAATTTAGAAAGTAATATTACACAATCTTTTAACAACCAATATCAAGCTATAGATAATATTAATAAATATGTTTCGAATTGGAAAAAGTATTTTGAATCCAAAAATTTTAATGGAATGGAAAAAGAATATAGTAAAATAGAAAAACAATTAAAAAATATTGCACCTATTGAAAACACCATTAATAATGCTAAAACAATAGAAGTATTACATAATTTAATAAAAAATAATGGTCAAGATTTTAATTTAACTAAAGAACAAATGGAATTAGCAGAAAAGTTAATATAAAATTGAAAGAATTACATTACAAAAAGCAGTAAAGAACAAAACAAAAAATAATTAGTATTTTGTAAAATTCATAATTACTTTTAATATTAATCAAAAGACTAAATCCGTAGAAAATTTAGTGTTTTTTAAGGAATTTTACTTGCAAAATTTATATGCTTTTAGTATAATACAAATGTAAAAGATTTAAGAAAAGAGGGAAAAAGATGGAACAAACACCAGAAGAAAGAAATGACGGAAAAATAATAGAAAGAGACATAGAAAAAGAAATGAGAACAGCATATATTGACTATGCTATGAGTGTTATTGTATCTCGTGCACTTCCAGATGTTAGAGATGGTTTAAAACCTGTACATAGAAGAATTCTTTATGCTATGCATGAAGATGGAATAACGTCAGATAAACCATATAGAAAATGTGCAAATACAGTTGGTTCTGTTTTAGGTAGATATCATCCACATGGAGATAGTTCTGTATATGATGCTATGGTAAGGTTAGCCCAAGATTTTTCTATGAGATATATGTTAATTGATGGACATGGTAATTTTGGATCTGTTGACGGTGATGGAGCTGCAGCTATGAGGTATACGGAAGCTAGAATGTCAAAAATTGCTTCATATATGTTAACAGATATAGAAAAGAATACAGTTCAATTTATGCCAAACTATGACGATAGATTACAAGAGCCTACGGTTCTACCTGCTAGAATACCAGCACTTCTAATTAATGGATCATCAGGAATTGCTGTTGGTATGGCAACAAATATACCACCACATAACTTAACAGAAGTAATAGATGGAATTATAAAAATTATAGATGAAGATGAAGTTACAGATGAAGAATTGATGACTGTAATAAAGGGACCAGATTTTCCTACAGAAGGAATTATATTGGGAATTGAAGGAATAAAACAAGCATATACTACAGGAAGAGGAAAGATAACATTAAGAGCAGAAACTAATATAGAAGAAATGAGCGGAAATAGACAAAGAATTATTGTTTCTTCACTACCATATCAAGTTAACAAAGCCAACTTAATAAAAACAATATCTGATTTATCAAAAGAAAGAAAAGTAGAAGGTATTTCTGAATGTAGAGATGAATCAGATAGAATAGATAAAGTTAGAGTAGTTATAGAATTAAAAAGAGATGCTAATGCACAAGTTGTATTAAATCAATTATTTAAACATACACAAATGCAAACTACATTTGGTATTATAATGCTTGCATTAGTTAATGGAGAGCCTAAAATATTAACACTAAGACAATGCTTAGATTGTTATATAGAACATAGAAAAGATGTAATTTTAAGAAGAACTCAATTTGATTTAGATAAAGCATTAGCTAGGGCTCATATATTAGAAGGATTGAAAATAGCTTTAGATTATATAGAAGAAGTTATTCAAATTATTCGTTCGTCATATGATGATGCTAAAGAAAAATTAATGCAACGATTTGGACTCTCTGATATACAAGCACAAGCTATTTTAGATATGAGATTAAAAACTCTATCAGGATTGCAACGCGAAAAAATAGAGGAAGAATACAATCAATTAATGGCGTTGATAGAACATTTAAGAGCAGTTCTAAATAGTGAAAAACTTGTTTTCGATATTATAAAAGAAGAATTACTTGAAATAAAAGAAAAATTTGGAGATGCAAGAAAAACAAAAATAGTAGCGGCAGAAGGAGAAATTGATTTAGAAGATCTAATTAAAGAAGAACAATGTGTAGTTGCTTTAACACATTTTGGATATATAAAAAGAATGCCAATAGATACATATAGAAGTCAAAGAAGAGGGGGAAAAGGCATTACAGGAATTGCTACACGTGAAGATGATTTTGTAAAACAAATATTTACGACATCAACACATGATATGATTTTATTCTTTACAAATAAAGGTAAATTATATAAATTAAGAGGATATGAAGTACCAGAAGCGGGAAGAACAGCAAAAGGTACAGCAATTGTTAATTTATTAAGTTTAGATCCTGGAGAAAAAATATCAGCAGTTATTCCGATTCAAAATTTTGCAGAAGGCAAATATCTACTTATGGCAACAAAAAATGGATTAATAAAGAAAACGTCTTTAAAAGAATATGATACAGCAAGAAAAACAGGATTACAAGGAATTACATTAAAAAATGATGATGAGTTAATAGGAGTTAGGCTAACAGATGGAGAAGATAATGTTATATTAGTAACAAGGAATGGATTATGCATAACATTTGATGAAAAAGATGTTAGACCTATTGGTAGAGTATCACAAGGTGTAATTGGTATGAGACTAGATGAAGATGATGAAGTAATAGGAATGGAATCAGTAATAGTAGGTGGACAGGCAACATTACTTGCAATTACAGAAAATGGATTTGGAAAACGAACAGAACTTGATGAATATAGAGTACAAAAAAGAGGAGGAAAGGGAGTAATTACTTATAAAATAACTCCTAAAACAGGAAAAATCGTAGGAATAAGAATTGCAACTGAAGAAGATGATGTTATGCTAATTACGGATACTGGAACAATTATTAGGTTAAAAGTAAATGAAATAAGTATTTTAGGAAGGTCAACTCAAGGGGTAACGCTAATGAGAACTAATGATGGTGGAAAAGTAGTAAGTATAGAAACTTTAACTCCAGAAATTGAAAGCGAAGAATAACTGTTAATTAAATAAAATAAAAACTCAATTTTCTAATATAATATTTAAGAAAATTGAGTTTTTTAATTACAAATATCATTCAATATGTAAGTTACAAAAGATATATTAATATGTTTATATTTATTATTTTTTAAATCTCAGATCATTTCCTAAGAAATAATAAATATCGTAATATCCAGCAATTCTAGAGCCAATACGTTCTTCGTAATGTTTAAAAATATCATTAATATCTAAATTTGTAGAGATTATAGTTTTAGTTATTTTATTATTTAAATTTAAAATTCTAGTATTAATTATTGTAAATAATTCACTTAACTTCATACTATTTATGGTTTCGGTTCCTAAATCATCTATAATTAACAAATCACAATCTAATATTGATTTATAAATATTTTCTGAAATACTATTATGTTTATTAAACTTATAATCTATTACGCTTTCAAGCAATATAGGAGCTGTTTGATAAAGAACAGTTTTACCTTTATTTAATAATTCAGCTGCTATACAATTAGACATAAAAGTTTTACCGTAAACCTGTTTTCCCTGTGAAAAGTAGATTTTTTTGATTTGGATTATCAAAATTTTCGATAAATTCTATACATTTATTTTTTATATTTAAAATATTTTGTCTAGGCGAAATATTTAATTTACATTTGGATAAATCTACTTCATCCGAAAAAATATCTTCATTAAAATTATTAAAATTTTGCTTATCTAAATTATACATATTTGATTTATTAAAAGAACATTCTAATAATTTTTGTTTTAAACAATTACACATTGAAGTCTTATAATTATCTAATTTAATATAACCAGTATCTTTACAAATTTTACAATCATAATTTGGTTCTAGATAATTATCTGGTAAATTTAAATTTTTTAATATTTCTGATTTTTCTAGTTTTAATTTATTTACTTCATCCTCTAGTTGATCAATAGGATAAGAAGAATTGTTTAAAATGTTTTTAGCGGTCATAATTGCGAAATTGTTTAAATTATCTTCTATTTTTTGAAGTCTTGGAACATCTTTATATAGAGTTTCTTTTCTTTTTTCCAGATTCAATTCTGCAGTTAATTTTTTTTGTTCATATTCTTTTAATAATGAGTTTAAAAATTCGTTAGACATTTAATTCTCCTTCTTTTCTATATTATTTGCGTAAAGAAAATCTAAATTAGAATATTGCCTTTGAGTATAATTAGCTTTATTAACTTTGGATTTTAAGTTTTTAGTATCATTTTCTTGTTTTTTACGTTGCTCAAGAAAAGCATTAACCTCTGATGGTGTTTTTAATTTTCTATCATGCCAATCTGTAATAATATTATTAATATATTCAAAAGTAGGATTTTGTTTAAAAGTTGTTCTTTTTAAAGCAATTTCAATAATATTCATATCATAACCAAAATTTAAAATCCAATTTTCAATATAAGCTTCTTCATATTGAGTAAGACCATTATATTTTCCAAGTTTTTTTGCAATTGATTTTTTTATTTTATTTAAATTTTCTTGTTTTTGATAATATAAATCTAAATCATTCCATGTTTTTACATTATTTGAAGCCCAAGCTTCCGCAACTGTTTGTATGTAATTTCTATGTAAAGCACTACGTTTATAACAATAATCAAACAAAGCAATCATTACTTGCTCATCAAAACAATATTTTCTAAACCATAAATCAATATCATTATACCAAGAAGGTCCCATAATACCTTGAAAATACATATTATTAATATGTTCAATAGCTTTTGCTTTAGATTTATTGTTTGCAGTTTGCTCTATTTTTTCTTTAGAAAGTGTTAAATTAGGTGTATATAAATTGTGAAGAGTAAACTCTTGTAAATTTGTAATAATATATCCCGTAGTTTTTTTAGTAACCAAATTTCGTTCTTCTAAAAATTTTAATCCATCATTAATAACTTTTAGAGGGATATTTAATTTTTTTGATAAATCTGTTAATTTAATATCTTTTCCATATTTAGATAAGAATATTATATATAAATATATTTTTAGATAATCACCAGGTAATTCTGACAAATATTCTGAGAAGAAAATATCAGAAATCTCAGTTGTAGAAAAAATAAGTGGTTGTTCATTTTGTTCTAATTTCATATAAAATCTCTCCTAACATCTTTTAGTACAATTCTGTACCTCAAATTATAACTTTTTTGGACATAAAATTCAAGGAAAAAAGCAAAATTTATAAATAATACATATTAATGATAAAAATTACTATTTATAATTTTTATTATAAAAATATAATTTTTGCTTAATAAAATATTTTAATATATATTTAAATACATAAAAAATGTTTTCACCATTAAATCCTGAAATACTAAAAAGAAACAAAGGAAAGCATAATAAAATGAAAATAAAAATTTTAATTTGTAAATTTTTAAAAATAATATTAGTAATTAAAAAAACTAAAATATACCATACAACATTAAAAAAAGCAGTTGTATAATCAATTATACCTAATATCTTATTTTTAAAATTATAATTTTGTGGAAAAATAAATTTCATTAAGACCTCCTTTAATTTATAAATGAGGAAAATTTTTGAACAGTTTGTGATATATCTGTGGATATTCCACCAACAAATTCTCTAACAAAAGCGTTTGCTTTTATTAGTGCATATATGCCACCAATATAAATAAATTTATTAAATATATTTGAATTAGAAAAATCCAGTGAAAAAAGTAAAAGTAAAACAATACAGACTATAATTTGAATAAATAATAAAGAAAATAAATTTTTTAGCCATGATTTAAAAAACCAAGAAGTTGTATTTAATGTAAGTGATAAGAAAGCAAAAGGTGAGAGCAATACGAATACTTTAATCATTATATATCTGAAAGCAGATGAAAGAATTAAATTTAATAATGATAAACTGAGAGTTCCTTTAATAAATCCATCAATTGAAAAAATATCAATAGATGACGTTTGAATAGACATATTAGTATTTATTTTATTTATTAATTCTGAAAAAGAAATTTGACAATTCAAAATATTTTCACCTATATTTTGAATAGAAATAGTTATATTAGAATTTAAATTAATTATTATTCTAATTATTGAAAAAGAATAGTTCATAAAAAGACCAAAAATAATTAATTTTATAATAAAACTAAAGGGATTCTCAACTTGAGTATAGGTAATATGCGACATTAAATATTTTATTGAATAATATAAAATAAAACCTAATAATAAAGAATTTGCAATTATTAAAATACCATTTGAAGTCGATGTTCCAAATATTTTTTCAAAAGTATTATCTGTCAGTATATCTGAATTAATAAATGTTATTTTATCTAAAGTTGAATATAAACTATTATCAATAGATGCAAATAATTTTTCAAATATTTTATTTATTGTATCTATAATTGTTTGAGTTATATCTGCAGAATTTTCCAAATTAACCTCCTTAAGAAACAAGTGACTTTATAGCAGATAGAATTAAATCAATTGCTAATATAAAAGCATAAGAAAATAAAGATCCTTTTATAATTTTTTTCCCCATTCTAATTTTTTCTTCATCTCCAAAACTAAATTTTCGCATAAATACGCCACTTCCAACAGCTACTGCAGCTGCAGGAGTAGAAATTTTTAAAATCCATTTTTCTATATCTTCAAAAGCAGAATTTATTTTAGTTACAATTTGGGGATCTCCCCATGCAAAACAATTATTACAAAATAAATTTAAAAGTAATATAGAAAAAATTAATATAAAAATAATATAAAATAAAAATTTTTTCAAATAAATCAGTCCTTAAAATTATTTGAATTTTTAATAGGAAAATTCATAAACCTTTAATGTTTAAAATAAGGAAACATTTTTAATTTTTTTGGTAAATATATTTTGCTTCCATCTGATAAAAAAGTAAGAGCGGTAAATGTTTCTAAATTTTGTGTAAAGAAATTAGATTCAAAAATAAAGTCATTTTGAGTGTAAGTACTAAATGTTTCAGAAATATTTGAATTTTCTGAATTTAGAGTATTTGTTATATAACTAAATTTAGTTTCTTTGGCACTTTCTGAAATACTTTTAGAAATTTTTTCTTTGTCTTCTTTTCCTAATTGTTTTTGAGCTTCTTCGATTGTGAAAGTATCATCTGTTCTAAACCAAATTTTATTTATTAAATTTTGAATAATAACTTTAACTGAAGAATCATCTTTTAAAGTATTTTTTAAAGAGGAATAACTTTGTGTACTTACTATATTTATGCATTTTGCTTCTCTACTCAATGAGAAGAAATCTCCATCAGTTTTGCTAGCAAATTTATCATATTCATCACAAATAAATACAGAGGGTGTAGAAATATTTTTTGATAATCGGTTCATAATTTCTGTTTGAAAATCTAATTTTAAATATGTAGAAATGATTTTAGAAAGAATACTATATTCAGAGATATTCATATTTAAAACAACAATTTTACCGTTATCTAATACATCTTGAAAACCTGTGAATGTTAATTTGTTTTTGGGAGCGCAAAAAGTAAACATGACATCATAATCTGAAATAAAAGGATTTGTAATTCGTGTAATTTCAGAAATCAAAATATTTTTTGTTCTAGTATCTAAATTTTGAAATTCTTTTTCAAAAAAATCTAAGCTTTGATTTAATTCATAAATTTGCTGATCAGATAATTTAGATGAAATAAATAAATCTCTTAAAATTGCAATTTTTTCTTTATAATAATTAGGTAAAGTAATTAATTTATGCAATTCTAAAAATGTAACATAACCATTGTTATATAACCTACAAAGTTTAATTGCTTCACAAATTATAGTTTCTGCTTTATCTAGCCAGTAGTCATCTGAATTATTTTCAGAAAATAAAAGAAGAATAGTTTTTAATCTATTTGCTAAAACTTGAGGCTTTAAATGAGGTTTATGTAATGGATTATAAAAAACATTTGATTTTAACTCTATTACTATTAGATCTTTTAAAATGTTATACTGTTTAGCATATTTTTTTACTTGCTTATAGTAATTACCTTTTACGTCTAATATTAGCATACCAAGTTTTTTCTTTGAATGATTGCTATTATATTCAATAAATTGACGTGTAAAAGGATACATAGCACTTGAAGTTTTTCCAGAACCAATAGTTCCAGTGATTAAGAAATTTTGGTATAATCCAGATTCAGGAATATAAACATCATAATTTGTATCTTTATCAAAACCTATTAGTAAATTAAGGGGAGTAACTAAATTTGGTGGGTGAAAAAGAGCTTCATCATAATTCTTTAAATAAGTATTTTTTTGAGGAATGAAGAACTTTAATAATTTTTTTATTATCCTAATATATATAAAATTACTTATTATAAAATTTGAAAAAATAAAAACAAAAATATATACAATTTTTATATAATACCATAAATCTGGGTTTTCTGAATAAATATCAAAAGGATGAATTCCGTAAGGAATAATAATTTCTGTAGAAGTATAAATGGGATAAAAAATTTTGAAAGTAAATATGCTAGAAACGATAAAGAAGACAATTGAAAATAAAAGTTTCTTTATAGTTTTAAAAATAAATAGACCTCCTTTACTAAAAATGTTTCTTTTTTATTTCTAATTTAGAACCTTGTTTATTATGAAATAATATAACTTCAAAAAATGTATAAATTGAATAAAAAGTTATAAATAGATAGATAATAAAGGTTATAAAATAAAAGTTAATAAGATTAGAAATATTATCACCGCCTTACAATTTTTTCCATAATACAATAATTTTTTTAATTTGTCTATACTTTTTTTAAAATTTATGTTAAAATTTATAAAGAAAATTACAAGGAGGATTAAAAATGAACTTTAACAAAGATACAAAAATAGGAGAAATATTAGAAAAAGCTCCTGAAAAGGCTGAAATATTATTAGAAATAGGAATGCATTGTTTAGGATGTCCTGCGTCTCAAATGGAAACTTTAGAAGAAGCTTGCTCTGTTCATGGAATTGATGTACAAGAAGTTATAGAAAAATTAAATGCATAAAACAATAAATATATGCTAGAAAAACAATTTTTTTTCGCAAATGTCTTGACATTTGTGAAAAATTATTGTAAGATATAAAAGCGTTGTGATTATCACATTTATGTGGGCTATTAGCTCAGGTGGTAGAGCACTTGACTTTTAATCAAGTTGTCCCGCGTTCGAGTCGCGGATAGCTCACCAAAAAGAACTAAATAATTTTATAATTATTTAGTTCTTTGTATATAAGGCCCGTTGGTCAAGCGGTTAAGACATCGCCCTTTCACGGCGGAGACATGGGTTCGATTCCCGT
>CANRCM010000001.1 GCA_947629085.1 uncultured Clostridia bacterium | reverse complement strand
AACATTTTATCATATTTTTGGTATTTCCTATATTTATTTTTATTTTTTAGTGTGTCATATCTATTTTAAACCTATAATAATTATTTATAAAATTGTATACTGTAAAGTCAAATTTCAATTTTTGTTCACAATATAGACATAATAGTTAATTATAATATATAATGTAAAAAATAAAGATATGTTTTAAATTATATTGATAAGAAATGAAAGGAAATAAAAATGGAAAATTCTATTTTAGTAGTAGATGATGAATTAAGAATGAGAAAATTAATTAAAGACTTTTTAGTAGTAAAAGGGTTTAATATATTAGAAGCAGAAGATGGAGAAAAAGCATTAGAAATATTTGAAGAAAATAAAAATAAAATTAATTTAATCTTATTAGATGTTATGATGCCAAAGTTAGACGGATGGTCAGTTTTAAGACAAATAAGACAAAATTCTAAGGTCCCAATTATAATGTTAACAGCAAGAGGAGAAGAACAAGATGAATTATTTGGATTTGAACTTGGAGCAGATGAGTATATATCAAAACCATTTAGTCCCAAAATTTTAGTAGCACGAGTAGAAGCAATTTTGAAAAGAACAAACCAAGATACAAAAGAAATAAAAAGTTATGGTGGAATAGAAATAGACCAAGAAGGAAGGACTGTAAAAGTAGATAATAAAGAAATAGAACTAAGCTTAAGAGAATATGAATTGTTAATATATCTAATAAACAATAAAAATATAGCTTTATCTAGAGATAAGATTTTAAATAATGTTTGGAATTATGAGTATTATGGAGATTCTAGAACAATAGATAGTCATGTAAAAAAAATTAGACATAAATTAGGTAAGAAAGGAAAATATATAAAAACGATTAGAGGTATTGGATATAAATTTGAATTAAAATAATGAAAAGAGGAAAAAATGAAAGAAAGAAAAAGTCTAATAAAATCAGTACGAATAAAATTATTTGTAACATTATCTGTAGTCATATTATTAATTATATTATTTTTAGTTTTAGTCAACAATTTTGTATTTGGACAGTTTTACTTATATAGCAAGAAAAAATCATTAATATCTGTTTATAAAACAGTAAATGATTATTATAATAAAGAACAAAATACTGATTTAGAATCAGAATTAGAACAAGTTGCAATACAAAATAATTTTGATATATTAATTAGAGATGATAAAAATGTAAATGTATACACATCAAACAAAGATTTTTATTCTACTTTTGGGCAGATGAATGAAATGACAAGTAGAAAAAATATAGGAATAGGAACAATAATAGAAAAAAATGATAAATTTATAATAAAGGAAATAAAAGATTCAAAAAATGATATAACATATGTCTTGTTGTCTTCTATCCTAGATAATGGATATTTACTATATATTAGAATACCAATAACATCTATACAAGAAAGCGTGAAAATTTCAAATAATTTTTTATGTTTAATGGCAGGAATTATAATTATAATTTCAGCAGTAATAGTTTCATATGTATCAAGGAAATTTACAGATCCAATATTACAGTTGAATGATATTGCAAAAAGAATGTCAAATCTAGATTTTAGCCATCAATATGAAATAACTAATACAGATGACGAAATTAATAATCTAGGAAAAAGTATAAATACAATGTCAGACAAGCTTGAAAAGACAATAAAACAGTTGAGAGAAAATAATATTGAACTAGAAAAAGATATAGAAGAAAAATCTAAAATAGATGAAATGAGAAAAAGCTTCATTTCTGATGTATCACATGAATTAAAAACTCCAATTGCATTAATAGAGGGATATAGTGAAGGATTATTAGAAAATGTTAATTCAGATGAAGAAAGCAGAAGATTTTATGCAGAAGTTATCTTAGATGAAGCAAATAAAATGGATAAGTTAGTAAAACAATTGTTAGAATTAATGAAAATAGAATATGGAAAAAGAGAATTTAATGATAAATCATTTAATATAGTAGAAGTAGAAAAAGAAGTTATCAGAAAATCAAAAGTAATGTTAGATGAAAAAGAAATAGAAATTAAATTTGAAACGGCTAAAAAGATAAATGTATTTGCTGATGATTTCTATATTGAACAAATAGTTACAAATTATATAACAAATGCAATAAAGAACACAAAAGAATTAAATAAAAGAAAGGAAATAATAATAAAAAATAAAATTAATAAACAAGAAAATAAAGTACGAATAGAAGTATTTAATACAGGAGATAACATTCCAGAAGAACATATAAATAAAATATGGGATCGTTTTTATAAAATTGATGATTCGCGTAATCGTGAAGATGGCGGAACAGGGATAGGACTTTCTTTTGTAAAAGCTATAATGAATAATTATAAAAATAGATATGGAGTGGTTAATAAAGATGATGGTGTAGAATTTTATTTTGAATTAGATTTAGATAAAGAATAAAAATTTTATAATTTATAAATTGAGCTAAATATCAAATGTTTAGCTCAATTTGTCGAATTTTGCGATGAAAAAAGCTTTACAAAAGAGAAAAAATGTATTATTATGTATACTAGAGTTAACTCAATAAAATTTAAAATCTAAAAAATTTAATTTCAAAAATTTAATCTCAAAAATCAAAATTTATAAAATCAAATAAAGGAGGAACGGTATATGTATGTTTTGTTATAGTACAACATATATAAATATACTTAGTTTTGTTATATCAATTATTATATTTTTAATTACAAATTTATTTATTTCAAAAAGTAATATTTTTATGAAAAAAAATTATTTTGATGCTGAAGTTAAAGTCAATAATACAAATATTCAAACGAGCTCAAAAGAAAGTGAGCGAATGTTAGAAGAAGTAGAAGAATGGTATTTAGAAATACCATCAATTAATCTAAAAGCAAATATTAAAGAAGGAACAACAGAAGAAATAATGGATGAATATATTGGACATTTTGAAGAGTCACAAAAAGAAAATGGTAATGTTTGTCTTGCTGCGCATAATAGAGGATATAAGAATAATTATTTTGAAAATATAAAAAATTTAAAGGAAGGAGATAGGATATATTATAAACATAGAAATTATAAAAAAGAATATGAAGTAATAAAACAAAGTATTATAAAAGATACAGACTGGACAAATTTAGAAAATACTATTGATAATACGATAACATTAATTACGTGTGTAGAAAATCAAAAAGAATATAGAAGATGTGTGCAAGGAAAAGAAATAATAAAAGAAAGTGAGGAAAATTAAATTTGAATAAAGCAAATAATAAAAAAATACAAAGTAAAAAACCAAAAATAAAATTAGGATTTAAGTATTCCTTAATTTTAAGTACAATATTTACTATATTTAGCGTAGTAACATTTATGAATTCGGTATATGCAGAAAGTATAAATTCAGCTAACATATATAAAGTAGGTAATTGTGGCAATTTACTTACATATAATGGCGTTAATGTAGAAGTAAGCTATGTAGAATATAATCATAGCGGTATAAGTTATCCAGCATATTGTTTGGATAAAACAAAACCAGGAGTTGAAACAGTACCATATGAAGTATCTGTTCAAAGTATGGTGCAAGATGTAGGATTATGGAGAATAATCATTAATGGATATCCATATAAGAGCATACAACAATTAGGTGTTGCAAACAAAGAGGAAGCTTTTACAGCAACAAAACAAGCAGTATATTGTTATGTACATGGAAATAGTCCAGATAACTATGGCGCAATTGGAGAGGCAGGAGCAAGAACACTGCAAGCTATGAAAAATATAATACAAAATGCACAAAATTCAAATGAAACAAAAATATCAAGTACGATTACTATAAATAAAGATGTATCAGATTGGAAGCAAGATGAGAGAGATAAAAATTATATATCAAAGCTTTATAACGTTAGCTCAAATGCCAATATTAGTAATTATAAAATAGAATTAACTAAAGCCGGAAGTGATAATTTAGGAGGAATAAAATTAACAGACGAAAATAATAATGAAAAGGCAATGTTTACTCCAAATGAAAAGTTTAAAATATTAGTTCCAATAAAAAATATGACTGAAAAAGGAGAAATAAGTATAAAAGTAGAAGCACAAGTAGAAACGAAACCAGTATTATATGGAACAGCACCAAATAGTGGATATCAAGATTATGCATTAACTGCATCAACATATGAGGATGGTATAGGTAATGTAAATGATGAATATCAAAAAAATGAAACAAAAATAATTATTATAAAGAAAGATCAAGATAATGAAAAATTATTACAAGGAGTAGAGTTTGAATTATTAGATGAAAATAAGCAAATAGTATATACAAACTTGAAGACTAATGAAGAAGGAAAAATAATAATTGAAAATCTAGTACCAGGTAAATATTATATAAAAGAAACTAAAACAATAGATGGATATGAGATTTATGATCAATTAATTAATGTAGAAATGGAATTAAATCAAGAAATAACTATTACAGTAAATAATAAAAAAGAAGAAAAACCCCAAATAGACACAATTAAAAAAGCAAATAAAGAAATAAAAAAGTTACCTATTACAGGTATGTAAAATAAATATATAAGCCTAAGATTTAATAAATTTATATTTTGAAAAATCTTAGGTTTACTTTTTTATAAAAACCGTATATAATGGTTACAATAATAAAATAAAAGGAGAGATTGATTTTAAATGTTAGCCCAAATAGTTGTTTTAGTAATATTGATTTTATTAAATTCATTTTTTGCAGCAAGTGAAATCGCATTTATTTCACTAAATGATACAAAAATTGAAAAACAAGCAAAAAAAGGAGACAAGAAAGCAATTCAAATAGAGAAAATGTTAAAAACACCAAGTAAATTTTTAGCTACTATACAGATTGGAATTACATTAGCAGGATTCTTATCAAGTGCGTTTGCATCAGATGCGTTCGCGGAAAAATTAGCACCAATTTTATATAATATAGTGCCTTTTATTAGCTTAGGAATATGGAAAAGTATTTCAATTATAATAATTACAATTATCTTATCATTCTTTATGTTAGTTTTAGGTGAATTAGTACCAAAAAGATTAGCTATGAAACATTATGAAAAGATAGCATTTGGCACTATTGGTATTATTAGAATTATTTCAATTATTACATTACCGTTTGTAAAATTACTTACTTTTGTTACAAATAGTATTTCAAAATTATTTGGAGTAGGAGAAAATGACGAAGAAACAGTAACAGAAGAAGAAATAAAAATGATGGTAGATGAGGGCGAAGAAAAAGGAACAATTAGAGAAGATGAAAAAGAGTTAATAAATAATGTATTTGAATTTAATGATATAACAGTATCAGAGGTTATGAGACACAGAAAAGACATTTTTGCTTTAGACATAAATATTAGTAATGAAGAATTATTGCAAGAATTATCTAAAGAAGAATATAGATACAGCAGAATACCTATATATGACGAAACGATTGACGAAATAAAAGGTATTTTATATGTAAAAGATGTATTAAAAAATATTAACAAAAAAACTTTTAAAGTAAAAAATGTAATTAAAAGTGCATACTTTGTATCACAAAACAGATTAATAAATGAAGTGTTTAAAGAACTTCAAAAAAATAAAGTACAAATAGCGATTATAGTTGATGAGTATGGAGGAACAGCAGGACTAGTAACAATGGAGGATATTTTAGAAGAATTAGTTGGAGATATTTATGATGAATATGATAAAGAAGAAAAGGAATTTGAAAAAATTGATTCTAACACATATTTATTAGCGGGAAATATGACAATTTATGATGTAAATAAATTATTAGAGGCTGAAATACCAGAGGGAGAGTATGATACCTTATCAGGTTTTTTACAAGAGGAATTAGGTAGGATTCCAGAAGAAAAAGAAAAGCCAATTATTGAGACAGAAAAAATAACATATAGAATAGAAAAATATAAGGATAAAAGGATATTAAAAGTAAAAGCATGTAAAAATAAAATAGTACCTGAAAATTAATAGTAAGGAAAGAAGGAATAATAAATGAAGAGAAATTTTATAATTCGAAATATAATTATAGTTATTATATTAATTGCAATAATTGTTGGGATTTCATATTATTTTATATCTCAAAGTGCAAAAAAATATGAAATAGAAAAAGTAGAAGATTATAATTACTTTGTGCTAAGACAAAATAATTTATCAGGAATTATAAACAAAAAAGGTGAAAAAATAGTTGAAGCAAAATACGAAGATATAAAAATTCCAAATCCTGAAAAAGATATATTTATATGTTATGAAGCAGAGAAGACAAAAGCATTAAATGAAAAAGGAGAACAAATATTAACTCAATATCATAACATAGAACCTATCCGTTTAAAAAATATTGCAAGTGATCTTATGTATGAAAAAAGTATATTAAAATATTCAGAAAATGAAAAATATGGAATAATGAATTTTGAGGGGAAAAAGATAACAAATGCAATCTATGATGAAATAGAAGGACTTCCATATAAAGAAGGAGAACTTTTAGTAAAACAAGATGGAAAATATGGTGTTATTAATATTAAAGGAACTAAATTAATTAATATAGAATATGATCAAATAGAAGTAGATGGATATTATTCAGAAGGCGAAACATATAAATATGCAGGATACATTGTATCAAATAAAACACAAGAAGGATACCGATATGGGTATATAAATAATAGCGGGGAAATATTATTAAAAGTAGAATATAACAATATATCTAGAATTACAGAAATAGAAGATAATGAAAATGCTTATCTTATAAATGCTAAAAATGGACAATATGGATTAACAAAAAATAATAAAGAAATTTTAAAAAATGAATACCAATCTATTTCTTATGATGAATCAAATAAATTATTAGTAATTGAAAAAAGTAAAAAATATGGAATTGCATCATTAAACGGAGATATTATAGTACCAACAAAATATGATCAAATTGATATTACAGGAATTTATTTATATGCTAAAAATGATCAAGGAACAGTTATATATAATAGTAATGGTACTGAAGCGAATATTGATACAAATGTTGCTATATTGAACACAAGTAATGAAAAATATAAAATTAGAATTAATAATGAAAAAGGTACCAAATATGGCGTTATTAGTAAAGATGGAAAACAAATTATAGAAGAAAAATATAATTATATAGAATATTTATATGATAACTATTTTATAGTAAGTAATGAAAAATCTAAACTAGGAATAATAGATGATAAGGAGCAAGTGAAAATTGCAATAGAAAATGATTCACTTCAGAGAGTACAAAATACAGATATTATTCAAACAGTAACTGTATCAAATAAAACAACAAAATTATATTCAAAAGATATGAAGCAAATATGTGAAATGGAAAATGCGACTATAGAAAATAAAAACGATTATATTAGTATCTTTAATGAAAATGAAAATAAATATTTTAATAAAGATGGACAAGAAGTGAAAAATATAGAAGTATATGCATCAAATACATTGTTTTCAAAAATGAAAGATGGAAAATGGGGATTTGTAGATAAAGATGGTAATATGATTATTGAGGCAAAATATGATAAAGTTACAGAATTTAATAAATATGGATTTGCAGCAGTAAAACAAAATGGGAAATGGGGTTCAATAAATAAAGACGGAAAAGAAATAGCATCTACAATTTATGAATTTAAAGAAATTCAAGAACCATTTTTTATAGGAAATTACTATCAAGTAAAATATGGATTTGGTGAAGTTTATTTTACTGATTCAAAAAATTAAATTATACTAATTAAAAATAAAAGCACTGAGTACTAGTGCTTTTATGTATTTTAGTAACAAATTTGAGTTGATGGTTATTTCTATTAATAATAAACTTAAATTAGTTAACTGTATTACATAAACTAATTGGTTAAATATAATAAAAAAGAAGGAATTTATATTTAATACTATCTTTTTATATAAAAAGATAGTTAGTTTTATATAAGAAAAAGTAATAAATACTATATTTTTTTGAGTAAAACTATAATAGAAAGTACATACTATATAAAAAAGTATAGGAAGGTGTGTATTTTGAAATTAGGATTAGCTTTATCTGGTGGAGGAATAAGAGGAATTGCACATGCAGGAGCTTTGAAAGCATTAGAAGATAATAATATAAAAATAGATGTCATAGGAGGGACTAGTGCCGGAGCAATGATTTCATCTTTGTATGCTATTGGGTATTCCCCATATTACATTTATATAGCATTAAAAAGATATGCTAAGGAAATAGCTGGGTTTAGTAATATTCCAATAATTTCAGGCATAAAAAGATTTGCATCTAGTAAAAAATTAAAGATTATAGGACAGAATATAGGAGAAATAATAGAAATAGAATATAACAGATTGGCTAGAAATAAAGGAATAAAAAATATAAGAGATATACACTCAATTCCCCTTGTAATGCCAGCAGTGGATGTACAAGAATCAAAAGAATATATTTTTACAAATAGAATGCCTAAAAATGCACAAAATAAAGACCAATATATAACAGATATATCAATTGGAAAAGCAGTTAGAGCAAGTAGTAGCTTTCCAGCAATTTTTTCTCCATGTGAATTTAAACATTATAAATTTTTTGATGGAGGAGTATTAAATAATGTTCCAGTTATAGAAGTAAAAAAACAAGGAGCAGATAAAGTGATTGCAATAAATTTCAAAGCAGACGATATAGATGAAACAAGCAATATGATGGATTTAGGAATGAGAACAATAGATATAATGGGAAATAAAATATCAGAAGAAAATTTAAATCAAAGTGATTTTATACTTACAATTAAAACAGATAAAACAGGACTTTTAGATGTAGAAAAATTAGATAGTTGCTATAGATATGGATATCAAGCAGTTTTAGACAATTTAGACAAAATTAAGGAAGTACTAACAATATAATCTTAAATATTGAATATAATATCATATAGTAAAAAGGAGAAGATAATATATGGATATTCGATATTTTGATAATGCTGCTACAACAAAAATAAATGACGAAATTTTAGAAGAAATGTTACCATTTCTAAAAAGTGAATTTGGAAATCCATCATCTATGTATACATTAGGTAGAAACGCTAAAAGAGCTATTGAAGATGCAAGAAAAAAAGTTGCAAAATTAATTAATTGTAAACCAGAAGAAATTTATTTTACAGGTTCAGGCTCAGAAAGTGATAATACAGCTATTAAAGGAATTGCTCATAAAAATTATATGAGAGGCAGACATATAATTACTAGTAAAATAGAACACCCAGCTGTATTACACACATGTCAAACTTTAGAAAAACAAGGATTTGTTGTAACTTATTTAGATGTAGATAAAGATGGATTTATAGATTTAAATCAACTAATGCAATCTATTAGACATGATACAATATTAATTACAATTATGTTTGCAAATAATGAAATAGGTACAATTCAGCCAATAGAAGAAATAGCAAAAATATCAAAAATGTATAATATAATATTTCACACAGATGCGGTTCAAGCATGTGGAAATATACATATTGATGTAAAAAGTATGGGAATAGACATGTTATCTTTATCAGGTCATAAATTTCATGCACCAAAAGGAATTGGAGCATTATATGTAAAAGAAGGAATTGAATTTACGAAATTTATAGATGGTGGACATCAAGAAAAAGATAAAAGAGCTAGCACAGAAAATGTAGCAGGTATTGTAGGTTTAGGAAAAGCAAGTCAATTAGCAAAAAAGAACCTAAATAATCATATGGAATATTTATCAAACTTAAGAGATTATTATATTTCAAAGGTAGAAGAGAAAATACCCGGAGCGAAACTAAATGGAACAAGACAAAAAAGATTACCAGGTAATGCGAATTTTTCTTTTGAAAATATAGATGGGCAATCTTTATTATTAAATTTAGATGCAAAAGGAATATGTGCATCTAGTGGTTCTGCATGCTCTACAGGTTCTCTTAAACCATCGCATGTTTTGAAAGCAATCGGACTAAATGATGAACTAGCAAACGGTGCATTAAGAGCAAGTTTTGGAGAAGAAAATACTAAAGAAGATATAGATTACTTTATAGAAAATTTACAAGAAATTATAAATAGATTAAGAAGTATTAATTCTCAAGGATTGCAATAGCACATTTTATACCATCAACAGCAGCAGACATTATTCCACCTGCATATCCGGCTCCTTCTCCACAAGGATATAATCCTGAAATATTAGATACTAATCTGTCATTTCGAAGGATTTTTACAGGTGAAGAACTTCTAGTTTCTACTCCTGTTAAAATAGCATCTGGATTTGCAAAACCATCTAACTTACTATTAAAATAATTGATTCCTTCTTTCAAAGTAGAAGATACAAAATTAGGTAATATAGTATTTAAATTGGATAAAGTAACGCCAGGTAAAAAAGTAGGTTTTATATTTCCTATGAAAGTAGAGGTTTTATTTTTCAAAAAATCTTCTACCCTTTGAATTGGTGCAAAATAATTTGAACCACCTAAAATGAATGCTTTTTCTTCCAAATCTTTTTGAAAGTAAATTCCAGCAAGAGGAGAGGAATCTTTAAAATCATCAGGAATTACATTAACTAATATAGCTGAATTTGCATTTTGACCATCACGTGCAAAATAACTCATACCATTTGTCACAATAGTATTTTTTTCACTAGAAGAACCAACAACAACTCCACCAGGACACATACAAAAAGTATAGCAAGAACGACCATTTGTTGAATGATATGATAATTTATAATCTGCAGCGGGTAGTCTTAAATTTGTTATAGTACCATATTGAGCTTTATTAATATCATGTTGTAGATGTTCAATTCGAAGACCAACAGAAAAATTTTTCTTTTCCATATTAATTCCAATTTGGTATAACCTTTTAAAAGTATCTCTTGAGCTATGACCAATTGCTAAAATAACATTATTAGATTCAATAAATTTTTTTATATTATTAGTTATACAAAAAACACCTTTTATTTTGTTATCTTTAAATTCAAAATCAACAACTTTTGTATTGAAAAGAAAAGTTCCACCTTTTGAAATGATAAACTCACGCATATTTTTTATTACATTAATTAACACATCTGTACCAATGTGAGGCTTAGATAAATATAAAATTTCTTTTGGAGCACCAAAGTTAACAAATTCTTGGAGAACTTTTTTACAAAAAGGGCTATTAATTCCAGTTGTTAATTTTCCATCAGAAAATGTACCTGCTCCACCCTCTCCAAATTGTACATTAGAAAGTTCATCTAATTTACCAGTTTTAAAAAATTCATCAACTGCTTTTTTTCTGTTCTCAACACAATCCCCTTGTTCAATTATAATAGGAGTGAGTCCATTTTGAACTAAAGTAAGAGCAGCAAAAAGACCACTTGGTCCACTACCTACAATTACAATTTTTTTATCTTTACAATCTTTTATATTAATTTTAGGCATGTGAAAATCTTTTACCTTATCAAAATGACTATAAAAATATTCATTTTTTAACGTAAAATCAAAAGAATACACATAATGTACATTGTCTTTTTTTC
This sequence comes from uncultured Clostridia bacterium, assembly GCA_947629085.1. GTDB lineage: Bacteria > Bacillota > Clostridia > TANB77 > CAG-508 > CAG-269. The sequence continues at coordinate 81,172 of CANRCM010000001.1, read as the reverse complement.
TAGCATCTATAGACTTTTTTGAAATTTTCCAATCTAGAACATCTTCTTTTTTTATCTTATGTTTTTTTAATACTAATTTTAATAATTCATTTTCAGATAAATCTTCTCTAACTATAATATTATTAATTTTTATCATAATATCACCACAAATATTATAGCATATAATATATTTATATACTATAAAATAAAAGAGAAATGATAAATAAAAATAAATATTATATATATTTTTTTATTGAGTATATATTATTTAATATATTAGAAATTATATTGTAAATAAAAGGCCTAAAAATTTAGTTGATTTTTAGAAATAAAGGTGTATAATAATGATAATTGAAATAATATGGGGAAATATATGAAAAAAGATTATAAAACAATATCAAAAACAATTAATTTAACAATGAAGATATTTTGGATATTTGTAATTGGAAGCATGTTTGGATTTTTTGCTGAGATTATTTATGGAGCTGTATATACAAGAACAATAATAATTAGACAAGGATTAGTGTATGGACCATTTATCCAGGTATATGGTATGGGAGCAGTTGTATATTACCTTTTAATAAGAAAAGTACAAGAACCTAAAAAAGCCTTTTTTTCTGGAATGTTAATGGGAGGGATATTAGAATACCTATGTTCATTTTTTCAAGAAATAATATTTGGAACAATATCATGGGATTATAGTAACTTATTTTTAAATATAAATGGAAGAACTAGTGTAGTATATTGTTTTTATTGGGGAATAATAGCAGTTGTATTTTTAAAAGTAATATATCCATGGATTCAAAAAATGGATAAATATACACATAAAAAACAAGTAAAAATAGCTACCGTAATAGTAATGATATTTATGACAATAGATATAGTATTATCTTGTTTGGCAGGAATAAGACAAGATGAAAGGCATAGAAACATTCAACCAAAGAATAAAATAGATGTATTCATAGACAACAATTATCCAGATGAATTTTTAAATAAAATATATAATAATAAAAAAGAAGTAAAGCATTAACTTTAAACTATCTAGTTATATTATAGAGAAATGAAAATATAATATAGATAGAGGTGAATTATATGGATAAGTGGAAAATTTATATAAAATCTATTCTAATTCCTATAATAGTAGGAGGAGTTATAGGTATTATTGTTTCACAATTTATGGATTATGATGTTTTACAAAAACCACCATTAGCACCGCCTAGTATTGTATTTCCGATAGTTTGGACAATATTATATATTTTAATGGGAATTTCATATGGTATATTAAAGAGTCAAAATAAAGTAGATGATGAAATTAATTTAATATACTTTATCCAACTTGGCGTTAATGCATTATGGTCAATATTTTTCTTTGTGTTTAAATGGAGATTATTTGCATTTATATGGATTTTATTATTGGCAATTTTAATTATAATTATGATAATAAAATTTTATAACAAGAATAAGATAGCAGGACTAATTCAAATACCGTATTTGTTATGGGTACTATTTGCATCATATCTAAATATTGCGTTCTACATTTTGAATAGATAAAAATTATATATAAAAATTAAAAACAGTGCTAAAAAAGTACTGCTTTTAATTTTTATGGTGCAAAATAATATAATAATATTTTAAATCATATAGATAAAAATGAAAATAATAAAATATAAATAATAAAAACGATATGAGACTAAAAAAATTGCTTTTAAAAAATTTTATAATAATAAAAAACATAATACAACCTAAATGCGAATACAATTAAACAAAAGTATTTGGGCATGGGGGTTTTTATATGAAGCAAATAGCATCAATAGAAGAACGTGCAATAAATCTTGCACATTATATTATAGATTCAAAAGATACAGTGAGAGGAGCTGCAAAAAAATTTGGGATTTCAAAATCAACTGTACATAAAGATGTTTCTGAAAGATTAAAAAAAATAAATCCCAATTTAGCAAAACAGGTAAGAATTGTTTTAGATGAAAACAAAGCGGAAAGACATATAAGAGGAGGGATGGCAACAAAAATGAAATATAGGCATTTAAAAAAATAAAATTGATATTTTATCAATTTTATTTTTTATATATTATTTAATAGATAAAGCCTCTTCTTGAGAAATATATCCATATTCTACCATTTTATTTAAAACATGCAATTGCCTTTTTTTAGCCAAATCTGAGTTAACAGTTGGAGCATAAACAGAAGGAGCATTTGGAACTCCTGCTAACATGGATGCCTCATTTAAATTTAAATCTTTAGGATTTTTATTATAATATCCAATACTTGCTTCATAAATTCCATAGTAGCCATTTCCAAAATAATTAGAATTTACATATAAATCTAAAATTTCGTTTTTACTATAATTTTTTTCTAAATCAAAGGCACCAAAAATTTCGCCAATTTTTCTAATTAATGTTTTATCTTGATTAAAAATAATATTTTTAGAAACCTGTTGAGTGATTGTACTACCTCCTTCATCAAATTCTTTATCCTTAATATTGGTATATAAAGCTCTAGCTACAGCAATAAAATCTACAGGACCATGTTCATAAAAACGATGATCCTCTACAGCTATAACTGCATTAATATAATATTTAGAAAGTCCATCATGTTTAACAAAGTGTTCATTATTAGTTACATTTTCAACACATTCAGTTAAAGAGTGTTTGTGTAATGTATTTGTATAATATACGTAGCCAATTAAAAATATAATTGAAATAAAAATTAACATTAAGATAGATAGAAAAACTAATAACTTTATTAAAAATCTTTTCATATACAAAATACCCCTTAGATCTTTTTTTAGTTATTATATATTAAAGTTAAAAATATTAAAAGGGAATTTAAAATCTTTACAAAAAAATATACATATGATAGAATTACAAACAATAAAATATAAATATATTTTATTTGTTATTAATACCTAAAGAAGGTGAATTAAATGAAAAAATTTACAAAAATGCACGGGTTAGGGAATGATTATGTCTATATGGATGCCATACACCAAGAAATAGGCAATGAATCTGAACTAGCTCGTTTTGTTAGTGATAGGCACTTTGGTATTGGTTCAGATGGATTAATCTTAATTTGCAAAAGTGATATTGCTGACTTTAAAATGAAAATGTTTAATCAAGATGGTAGTGAAGCAGAAATGTGTGGCAATGGAATTCGTTGTGTAGGTAAATTTGTTTATGACAAGGGACTAACAAAGAAAACAACATTGACAATTGAAACTATGGCTGGAATAAAAGTATTGAAATTAAATGTAAAATCTGGAAAGGTTGAAACTGTAAGAGTAGATATGGGAGCACCTATATTAGATCCAAATAAAATTCCAGTTAAATCAAAAGAAAAACCGGTAAGAAATTTAAAACTTAAAATAAAAGATAAGGAATTTACATTTACATGTATATCAATGGGAAATCCTCATGCTATAACAATTACTGATAATATAGACAATTTTGATGTAGAAAAATATGGGAAAATTATAGAAACAAATAAAGTATTTCCCAATAAAACAAATGTAGAATTTGTAAAAATTATAGATAAAGAACATGTAAAAATGAGAGTATGGGAAAGAGGGACAGGTGAAACCTTAGCTTGTGGAACAGGAGCATGTGCAACAGCAGTTGCTTGTAGTTTAAACAAATTATCAAATAATCACTTATTTATAGAGTTACTTCGGTGGAACATTAGAGATTGAATGGAATAAAGAAGATAATCATGTTTATATGACGGGCCCAGCAGTTACAGTATTTGAAGGTGAAATTTAATAAAAAATATAAGAAATTATGAAAGGAATTAATATTATGAGTCAAATAAATGAGAACTTTTTAAAATTACAAGATAGCTATTTATTCTCAACAATAGCTAAGAAAGTAGAAAAATATATAGAAGAAAATCCAGATAAAAAAGTAATAAAATTAGGAATAGGAGATGTCACAAGACCAATAATTCCAGCTTGTGTAGAAGCAATGCATAAAGCTGTAGATGAAATGGGGACTAAAGAGGGATTTAAAGGATATGGACCAGAACAGGGATATGAATTTTTAAGAAAAGCAATAATAGAAAATGATTACAAATTAAGAGGAATAGATATAGAAAAAGACGAAGTATTTGTTTCAGATGGGGCTAAATGTGATTGTGGAAATATAGTTGATATATTTGGGCCAGATAATAAAGTAGCAATTACAGATCCAGTTTATCCAGTATATTTAGACACAAACATAATGTCAGGAAGAAAGATAATCTATTTACCAGTAACAAAAGAAAATAATTTCATTCCAGAATTACCAAAAGAAAAAGTAGATATTATTTACTTATGTTTTCCTAATAATCCTACAGGAACAGTATTAACAAAAGAAGAAATAAAAAAATGGATAGATTATGCAAAGAAAAATAAATCTATTATTATGTACGATGCTGCTTATGAGTCTTTTATAAGAGAAAAAAATATACCACATAGTATTTACGAAATAGAAGGAGCAAAAGATGTAGCAATTGAATTTAAAAGTTTTTCTAAAGTAGCTGGTTTTACAGGTTTAAGATGTGCATATGTTATAGTTCCAAAAAAATTAAAAGGATACACAAAAGAAGGAAAACAAATTAGTATAAACAAACTATGGAATAGAAGAACATCTACAAAATTTAATGGAGTATCATATATAGTACAAAGAGGTGCAGAAGCTATATATACTAAGGAAGGGAAAAAACAAATCAAAGAAAATATTGAATATTATTTAGAAAATGCTAAAATTATTAAAAAAGGACTAGAAGAAGTAGGATTTACATGTTATGGTGGAGTTAATTCTCCGTATGTTTGGCTAAAAGTTCCAAATGAATTTACTTCTTGGGAATTTTTTGATAAACTATTAGAAGAAGCAAATGTTGTAGGAACGCCAGGAAGTGGATTTGGAAAATCAGGAGAAGGATATTTTAGATTAACAGCATTTAATACAAAAGAAAATACTATTGGGGCAATTGAGAAAATAAAAAAAATATATAAAAAATAATAAAATATATGAAAGAATACTGCATTAACTATTATAGTAGATGCGGTATATTTTATTTAAATATTATACTTTTGATAATTAAGAACTTTATGACCATATACAAACATAAATTTGTATAAAATCATTGACTTTTAAAAATAATATATATATAATAAGCACATAAAAAGTATAAGGGTGGGCAATAAAATGAAAGAAGAATTCTTAGAAATATTAAAAAAAGTAAAAAGAGAAGGAATAAAGGATTTAATACAATTTTTAGAAAATTCAGATTTTTTTATAGCACCAGCAAGTACTAGATTTCATGGTAACCATGAAGGAGGACTTGTAGAACATAGTATAAAAGTATATGAAATTTTAAAACATAAGGTGGAAAACTGCATCTTAGATATAGATATTTCAGAAGAATCAATAATTATAATAGGACTATTACATGATATTTGTAAAACAAATTTCTATAAAGTTGACTTTCGAAATGCAAAAAACACTTTAGGAATTTGGGAAAAGGTACCTTATTATACAATAGAAGATACTATACCATATGGTCATGGAGAAAAATCAGTTATGATGATTACAGAATACATGAAGTTAACGCCAGAAGAAAAATACTCAATTCGTTGGCATATGGGATATACAGAACCGAAAGAAAATTATAATGCAATTGGTGCAAGTTATACAAAATATCCAATTGCTTTATTAGCACATGAAGCTGATTTAGAAGCAACATATTTTTATAATACATAAATTTATCAAATAATCAGAAATATATTTTAATCTTATAAATTGAATACTTTTATAAATAGATACAATTTGTAGTTGCTTATTATTTGAATATAGAATTTATGGATAAGTTTAATTAGAAGGGAAATAAAGATGTTCGCATATATTAGAGGAAAATTGGAAATGAAAATGACAGATTATGTAGTAATTGACGTAGGAGGACTAGGATACAAAATATTTATGTCAGAAGTAGGAATAGGAAACATTGGAAATATAGGAGATATAGTAAAAGTACATACATATTATAAAGTAAGAGAAGATGACATTAGTATTTTTGGATTTAATACATTAGAAGAATTAAAAATGTTTGAGCTATTACTTGGAGTTAGTGGAGTAGGAGCAAAAACGGCTTTAACAATGCTTGCTGTTTGTGAACCATCTGAGTTTGCGTTAGCTATTATTTCAGAAAATGTAACGGCTTTAACTGGAATTCCAGGAATAGGTCCAAAATCAGCTAAAAGAATTATTTTAGAGTTAAAAGATAAGATAAAGAAAGAACAAGAAATAGAAAATATAAAAGATCATATAGAAAATATAAAAGCAAATAAAGAAATACAAATAGCAATAAAAAATGATGATAAATTGCAAGAAGCTATTTCCGCTTTACAAGTACTAGGATATAACAAAAAAGAAATAGAAAAAGCTTTTAATAAGTTAGATATAAAAGAAATGTCTACAGAAGAATTGATAAAAAAAGGTTTAAATTTATTAAGTAAGAATTAAAGAAAGAAGTGTAATAAAATGAATTCAAATGAGCCATTAGCTTTCAGGGTAAGACCAAAAACTTTAGAAGAGTATATAGGCCAAGAGCATGTATTACGGTAAAGATAAAATATTATATAGAACAATAAAAGCAGATAGATTATCTAGTATAATACTATTTGGACCTCCAGGATGTGGAAAAACATCACTTGCAAGAGTAATTAGCGAAACTACAAAATATAGATTTTACAAAATAAATGCTGTAACTGCAGGAGTTGCAGATATAAAAAAAGTAATAGAAGAGACCAAGAATTTTATGCTAAACCCAATTGGAAAAAGTATTTTGTTTATAGATGAAATACATAGATTTAATAAACTACAGCAGGATGCATTATTACCTTATGTAGAAAATGGAACTATAATATTAATAGGAGCTACTACTGAAAATCCATATTTTGAAGTAAACAAAGCTTTAATTTCAAGATCAATGGTAATCAAATTAAATCCATTAACAGAAGAAAATATATATCAAATTTTAAAAAATGCTATAGGAAGAAAAGATGGATTAGGAGAATATAAGATAAAGATAGAAGAAAGCACATTAAGAAAATTAGCAAGCATAGCTAATGGAGATGTAAGGACAGCTTTAAATGGTTTAGAAATAGCAAGTTTAACAACATCAATGAAAGAGGACGGATATATACATTTAACAGATGAAGTAATAAAAAATAGTGTACAAAATAGGAAAGTAATTTTTGATAAAAATGGAGAACAACATTATGATAATATTAGTGCATTTATAAAATCTATGAGAGGATCTGATCCAGATGCAACAGTATTTTATTTGGCAAGAGCATTAAATGGAGGAGAAGATCCAATGTTCTTAGCAAGAAGGATTGTAATATGTGCATCAGAAGATGTTGGCATGGCAAATCCAAATGCAATAGTAGTTGCTAACAGCGCAATGCAGGCTATTAATATGATAGGAATGCCAGAAGCAAGAATTATATTATCAGAAGCAGCAATTTATGTAGCAACATCAAAAAAATCAAATTCTTCATATATGGCAATAAGCAAAGCGTTAGATGATGTTCAAAATAAGGATACTGGAGAAATACCAATGCATATCAGAAATGCACCTATAGAAGGAATGAAAAATTTGGGATATCATGAAGGATATTTGTATCCACACGATTTTCCAGGAAATTATGTAGAACAACAATATTTGCCCGATAAAATGATTGGTACAAAATATTATAATCCCCCACATGAGAAAAAATAATAAAAAAATTAATAAAAAAATTAAATTTGGAAAACCTACTAAAAAGAAGTAGGTTTTTTTATATGAAAAAAAATATAATTATAGGAATTTTAGCAGGGATTATAAGTGGATTATTTTCTACAGGTGGAGGAATGATATTAGTTCCTGCATTTATATATTTATTAAAATTAGATGATACAAAAGCAAGAGGAACTTCTGTGTTTTGTATATTACCAATGGTTATAGCTAGTAGTATTTTTTATTATAAGGGTAATTATATAAATTGGAATACGGCTTTGTTATGTGCAACTGGTGGAGCGATAGGAGGATATATAGGAGCTAAATTATTAAAAAAGTTACCGAAAAAAGTATTAAAGATAGCATTTGCAATATTTTTAACCTATGTATCTTTTAGAATGATAACAAGTTAAAAAGGAGAAAAAATGATAGAAATACTAATAGGAATATTATCTGGAATAGTAAGTGGAACAGGAATGGGAGGAGGAACAATATTAATATTTCTTTTGAGTATTATAATGGGCATCGAACAACACGTAGCTCAAGCTACAAATTTAATTTTCTTTATTCCGACTTCTATTGTTGCAATTATTGTGAATTTAAAAAATAAAAATATAGATTTAAAATTAGGAATTATAATATCAATATTTGGTATTTTAGGAGCGATAATTGGAGCAAATATTGCTATTTATATGGATGTAAAAATATTAAAAAAATGTTTTGGAGTTTTTCTTATAGCAATTACAATAAATGAAATTTATTCCATAACAAAATTGTATAAAAAAGATAAAAAAACAGATACTAAATAAAGGAGAGGTGATTTTATGAAATTTATAAAAGGCGTTATGATAGGTGGATTACTAACAACAGGAATAGTAATGATGTATACAGAAACAGGAATGATGGGTAAAAAAGCAATAATGAAGAAAGGAAAAAAATTAGCAAAAAAGATGGGAATCATGTAGTAAAAAAGGTATTTGAACTATAAAAAATAATTCAAATACCTTTTTTTGATTTACAAAAGAATGATTAAAAATCTAACTCCTTAAAATCTTCTTCTTTTAAAACAACTTCTTGTTTAGACCCTTTACAGCAATCATTTTTTTTGTCTATAAAACAATCACATTTATCATTTTTTGTACCTTTTAAACATCTTCCTTCATGATGACATTTAGCACATATTTTTATTTTTTTAGTATCATTTACCCAGATTTGTAAAGCATATTCTTTTCCAGGGCATAAAGGGCCAAATACAAATTCTCCTTCTTTATCAGTAAAAGTATGACCAATAGGTCTTCTTTCTTCTTTACCGTGTTCATAAACAACTTCTACCAATTTAACAACTGCATTATCAACAGGTTCTTTAAAACAATTTTTTACAACACCATAAATTACATCTCTATTGTCTTCTGGTAAAGTAATATCAAGATCAAATTGTTTACCACCAGAAATCACACCATCTACATCTAAAACAGGACAATGAGGTTTTTTATCCATTTCCATATATTTCTCAATCCTTTCTAATAGCCTAAATGCTATTTATATATAATATGAAAAAAAAAGGAAAAAGTTGAAAAAAATGTCTAATACTTAAAGTAATAATTTCGAATTTTTTCCCATGTCATAGCATACAATTAAAGTAGCTTTGATTAGGAGGGTATTATATGTTTTTAGTATTTAATAAGCAAAAAATATATACATATGTGGTTTCCGCAGTAATGGTATTATTTTTATTTTGTGCAGCAAGTACTTTTAATAAAGAAAATAAAAATTCTATTGAGACATCATCTACAGCTTCAAAGTTATTACCAATATATAATGTACAAACAGATGAAAAAAAAGTAGCTTTTACAATGAATTGTGCTTGGAATGCTGATGATATAGATAGTATATTAGAAACTTTAAAGAATAATAATACAAAAATAACTTTTTTTATGGTAGGGGATTGGATAGATAAATTTCCAGAAGAAGTAAAAAAGATAAATGAAGAAGGTCATGAAATAGCATCACATAGTAATACACATCCACATGTAAACAACTTAAGTTATGAAGAAAATATAAAACAGTTAGAAGAAAGTAATAAAAAAATTGAAAATATTACAGGTAATAAAACAAATATATATAGAGCTCCATATGGAGAATATAATAATACAGTGATAAAAGCAGCACAAGATAATGGATATTATTGTATTCAGTGGAGTTTAGATACTTTAGATTACACAGGTCTAACTGGAGAAGAAATGTGGAATAGATTAGATGGAAAGATAAAATCAGGAGATATAATATTAAGTCATAATGGAACAAAACATACAGCAGACAGTTTAGATATGTTAATAAAGAATATTAAGAGTAAAGGATTGGAAATAGTTCCAATATCAAAATTAATATATAAAGATGGATACAAAATAAATAATAATGGAACTCAAGTACAAACAAATAATGAATAAACTGACAAAGAAAGGAAATAATAAAAATAGAATAAATATAAAAATAAGGGGATAAAAATGACTTTTATAGGTATAATTTCTGACAATAAAAGTTTTGAAACAATAAAAGAAAATTTGAATGTTGAAGATATAAGTTTAATTCATATTAATAATAAAAGTATAGAAAACATAAAAAATATAACATTTAAGACTATTATTATAAATAAAAATTTAAAAAATTTAGAAAAAAATATAAGTATAATTCAAAAATTATGTATAAAATGTGAGTATTTAATAATTAATACAGATATTAAATTAGAAACACATTTGGAAAGTGAAAGTAAAGCAAATATTATAACTTTTGGTCTAAATCATAAAGCGACAGTAACAGTATCTAGTATAACAGATACAAGCATATTGATATATTTACAAAGAAATATAAAAAATAAAGATAATGAAATAATAGAAGTTGGAGAAAAACAGATAGAAGTTAATAAACAGAATAAAATAAAAACATATGAAATTTTAATAATTTATATAATATCAATAATAAATAATATTCCCATAATGTTAAAAATATAGGAAAATTATGACTTTTTTGAACAAATTTAACTTTTTATGTAGACAAAACCAAAAAAATATTGTATAATAAGAGATGTAATTAATTATGCGTAAAGAAAAATATACATTAAGTTATAATAGCAAAATGAAAGCTATTTAGCAAATAAAGATAAAAAATAGGGAGGAAGAAAAATTGGATACAAATTATTTAGAAAACAACTATTTAACATTAGTTGGTAAAGTTACAGGAGAAAAAAAATTTAGTCATGAAATTTATGGAGAAAAATTTTATGTTTTTAATTTAAGTATACCACGTTTAAGTGGAAATAGTGATATTATACCAATTACAGTTTCTGAAAGACTAATAAGTGAAGATTCATTACAAGAAAATAAAAAATTATTAGTAAAAGGACAATTTAGATCATATAATAGTTATGAAAATGAAAAAAACAGATTAATCTTAACAGTTTTTGCAAAAGATATAGTAGAAGTTGAAGAAGCAGAAGAAGATGAAGAAAATGAAATGGTAAAAAAAGATACAATAACAAACGAAGTTGTATTAATAGGTTACATATGTAAAAAACCTATTTATAGACAAACACCATTTGGAAGAGAAATATCAGACATTTTATTAGCTGTAAATAGAGCTTATAATAAATCGGACTACATTCCATGTATAGCTTGGGGAAGAAATGCAAGATTTTGCCAAAACTTAGAAGTAGGAAGCCAAGTAAAAATAGTTGGAAGAGTTCAATCAAGAACCTATGAAAAGAAACATGAAGATGGAACAGTTGAAACTAGAGTTGCATATGAAGTTTCAATAGGAAGTTTAGAAGTTATAGAAGAAAAAAATGATGAAAATGAAGTAGAGGATCAAAAAGCAGTTTAGAATAAATATAAATAAATCATATAAAAAGTTTTAAAAGTATAGTCTTTTAGAACTTTTTTTGTTATAATAAAATCAAAATATAATATTCATAAAAAATAGGAGTTTATATAATGAAAAAAGGAAAATTAAAAATAAGTCCAAAAATAAAATTTACTATTATAGCAATTGCTTTAATTGCTGTTTTTTGTGTTGCACTAACACCAATAACATTACAGAATGATACGTACTATACAATAAAAATAGGAGAACATATACTAAAAAATGGAATAGATATGCAAGATCCATTTTCTTGGCATGAAAACTTAGCATACACATATCCTCACTGGGCATATGATGTTATTACTTATTTAATTTATAATGTGTTTGGAATGACTGGAATTTACATAGTAACTTGTATGTTATCAGTTATACTTGGAATCACCATTTATATAGTAAATTGCAAATTGGTAAAAAATAGAATAATATCATTTGTTATGGCAATAGGAACAATGTACCTAATAAGAGGATATATAGCAGCTAGAGCTCAACTTGTTACTTTTATATTATTTATATTAACAATATTATTTATAGAGATGTTCTTAGAAACAAAGAAAAAAAGATATGTAATAGGATTAATAATAATACCAATTTTAATTGCTAATATTCATTTAGCAGTATTTCCTTTTTATTTTATTCTTTATTTACCATATATTGCAGAATATATTATTGCAATTGCAGGAGAATCAATTATCTATAGAAAAAGAATAGTAAAACACTTAAAATACAAAATAAAAAAATTATCTAAAAAGGAAGGTAATGAAGAAAAAATAGAAAAATTACAACATGAATTAACAAAATTAGAGGAAAAAGTTGATAAAGTAAAGATAAAACGAAGCAAAGAACTAAAAAATCCATATAAAATAAAATTAAAGAAAAACGACAATGTGAAATGGTTAATTTTAATAATGATAATTTGTTTATTCACGGGCTTATTAACACCACTTCGAGATACTCCATATACCTATTTAGTAAAAACGATACATGGTAACACTATGCAAAATATAAATGAACATTTACCAATGACACTTTCAAATGAAACAGAAGTATGTTGCGTACTAATAAGCTTTTTAGCTATATTAATATTTACAAAAGTAAAAATTAGATTATGCGATTTATTTATGTTAAGTGGATTAGCTTACCTTATGATAATTTCAAAAAGACAAGTAACAATGTTTATGATAATTTGTTCAGTTATATTGAATAGGCTTATAGTAGATTTGATAAAAAATTATACAAAAGTAAAATTAGATAATATAGAGAAGAAAATTACAACTATAATTGGTACACTTGTAGTAACAATTTTAATACTTGTTTGGTGTTATTACATAGTAAAGCCAAAAAAAGACGATACTTATATAGATGGAACAGTATATCCTGTACAAGCATGTGATTATATTTTAGAAAATATAGATTTAGGGCAAGCAAAGTTTTATAATGAATATAATTATGGAAGTTACATGATATATAGAGGAATACCAGTATTTATTGATTCTAGGGCAGATTTATATGCACCTGAATTTAGTGGAAAAAAAGATGATATTTTTATGGATTTCATAGATACATCTAGTATAGGTAAATTTTATGGAGATACATTTAAAAAATATGGAATTACTCATGTAATTACTTATAAAAATTCAAAAGTAAATATGATTATAACAAAAACACAAGCTTCAAAATATCAAGAATTATATAGTGATAAATATTTTGTGGTTTATAAGATTATAAATGATAATAAATAAAATTTAAAGGAAATAATTATGAAAGAGTTTATTGTTGAGAAAGAAGAAAAGGATAAAAGAATAGATGCGTATTTAGCTAAAAAAAACAAAGAACTTTCAAGAGTAGCTATTCAAAGATTGATAGAAGAAGAAAAAGTATTTGTAAATAATAAAAAGACTAAAGCTTCTTATAAAGTACAAGAAAAAGATGTAATAAATTTAGAAGAAGAAATACCTAAGGAAGTATCCCTAAAAGCACAAGATATACCAATTGAAATTATTTATGAAGATAGTGATATTATAGTTGTAAATAAACCAAAAGGATTAGTAGTTCATCCAGCAAATGGAAATCCAGATGGAACACTGGTAAATGCTATTATGGCAATTTGTAAAGATTCCCTTTCCGGAATTGGTGGAAAATTAAGGCCAGGTATAGTTCATAGACTTGATAAAGATACATCAGGAATTTTGGTTATTGCTAAAAACGATGAATCACATATAAAAATGAGCGAACAAATAAAAAATCATGAAGTACAAAAAACATATATAGCATTAGTAAGAGGAATAGTAAAAGAAAATAATGCAACTATAAAAATGCCCATCGGAAGAAGTGACAAGAACAGAAAAAAAATGGCTGTGACAAAAAAGGGAAAGGAAGCAATAACACATTTTAAAGTATTAAAAAGATATCTAAAACATAATTGTACATTACTTGAAATAAAAATTGAAACAGGAAGAACACATCAAATTAGAGTTCACTTATCATATATTGGTTATCCTATAATAGGAGATGAAATATACTCAAGTGGTAAAAATGAATGGAACATTAAAGGACAATGTCTGCATGCAAAGAGTCTAAAATTCAAACATCCGATTACAAAAAAAGAAATGTTTTTAGAAGCAAAAATACCAGAATATTTACAACAAGTTATCAATGAATTAAACAATGAAATAAAATAACATATTAGAAGGAAGGAAGTTCTAACAATATGGAACAACAAATTAGACTGCAAAAATACTTAGCAGAAGCGGGAATAGCTTCAAGAAGAAAATCAGAAGAATTAATTTTACAAGGGAAAGTAAGAGTTAATGGTAAAGTTGTTACAAAACTTGGAGCGAAATTAATACCTGGAATAGATAAAGTAGAATATAATGGAAAAGAAGTAAAAGTAAAAAAAGAATATGTTTACATACTTTTGAACAAACCAATAGGGTATGTTACTACAGTTAATGATCAATTTGGAAGAGACTCAGTTATAGATTTAGTAAAAACCAATAAAAGATTAGTTCCAGTTGGGAGATTAGATATGTATACGTCAGGAGCATTGATACTCACAAATGATGGAAATTTTGTATATAAAGTTACACATCCAAAACATGAAATAGAAAAAACTTATACTGTTACAATAAAAGGTATTGTTACAAATGAAGAAGTTGAAAAATTAAAAAGTGGAGTAATACTTGAAGATTATATAACTAAACAAGCAAAAGTTAAAATTTTAAAAATAGATAAAGAAAAAAATCAATCTAGATTAGAAATTACAATCCACGAAGGAAAGAATAGACAAGTAAGAAAAATGTGTGAAGCAATAGGGCATAATGTTTTAGCCTTACATAGAAGTAAAATTGCTAATATAGGAGTAAAAGATATTCCTCTTCGGTAAATGGAGATATTTAAGTAAAAACGAAGTAGAAAAAATTAAGAATATGAAATAATAAATTAACTATAGAAATTATAAATAAAATATTGAAAAAAGCATAATAAAAATATATAATAGAAAAAACAAAGGATAAAAGGAGAAATAACTAATGAATAAAGCAAAATTTGCACCAGAGGGATGGGATAATTTTACTACAAAAATAGATAAAAAAAACATAAATCGATATATAGAAAATGGAGAAATATTGCAAGGATTAGTACAAAAATGTGATAATAATTATAATTTATATATAGATTTTGAAAATGGATTAAATGGCATTATTCCAAGAGAAGAAATAGAGGGAATAAATTTACAAAAAAATGGATTACCAAGAGAAAATTTATGTGTAGGGAAAGTACATAAGTTTGTTCAATTCAAAGTAAAACAATTAGACAAAGATGATAATATTATTTTATCAAGGAAAACGGTACAACAAGAAGCTCTAAATTGGGTAAAAGAAGATTTGAAAGTTGGAGAAAAATTAACAGGAATAGTGAGAAATATAAAACCATATGGAGCATTTATAGAAATTGGAGGAGGAATTGTAGGACTTGCGCATATAGAAGATTTATCAGTTGCTAGAATAAAAACACCATATGAAAGACTAAAAATTGGACAAAAAGTAGAAATTATGGTAAAATCAATTGACAGAAAGAATGGAAAAGTAATTTTATCATATAAAGAAACGCTAGGAACATGGGAAGAAAACGTTAAAAAATTTACAGCAGGATCTAAAGTAAGGGGAAAAGTAAGGGAAACAGAAAAAAATAAAAATGGTATTTTTATAGAACTTACACCTAACTTAGTAGGAATGGCAGAATATGAAGAAGGACTAGAATATGGACAAGATGTAGATGTATATATTAAAAAAATAGATAAAGATAAGAAAAAGGTAAAATTATTAATAGTTTAATAATTAAAAATAGGAGGAATAAAAAATGGTTCAAGATAATGAAATTAAAGCTCAAGTATCACCTTTTGCTATTAGAGAAGGAGAAATAAAAACTTTTGATGGAAAAGACGGATATGTTTCAATGAATCAAATAGTACATAAGATAAATATAGGACATATAAATGAGATACATTTTTCAATATTAGATTTGGTTAATGAATTTGAATTTATTACTTCAAGACAATTATATCAAATGCTAGAGATTAAAGGTATAAACCCTAAATCTCAAGATAAATTAAACAATAAATTAGATCAATTAGTAAAATCAAAAATACTAACAAGATATTATTTTACATCTGAAGAAGGAAAAGGTATATATAGAATTTATTGCCTAGAAAAAATGGGTAAATATTTATTAAATTCAAAAGAAGTTGAATGTAAATGGCAACCATCAGATAATACTAAACCAGTTGCAATGATAAAAAAGAGACTAGCTGGAAACCAAACTATAATTGCATATTTAAGAAAAGTAAAAGCTTTTGACAGCTATATAGTAAAACCAGCTATTAATGCAAAAGTAGCAGGAAAAGTATTTAAAGCAACAGGTTCAGTAAAATTAACTAAAAATAATAAGTCAATTCAATTTGTCTTCGAAGCAATAAGAAGAGAAAGTGATTGGCAAAAGAAATTAGTTGATAGAATGAGGATGTATAAAGATTTCTATGAAAACTTTATACCGGGAGATTCAGATTTTTCTAATATACCTCAGTTAATACTAATTTGTGAAGATGAAAAACATATGGCTGAAGTTTTTAAAGAAATAGTAACTAATAAAATAGAAATACCAAAAATAAAATTATATTTTACAACAGATTTAAGACAAAATAAGGAAACTTTAGAAAATACATTGGTAGAATTCAAATTAGTAGATGGAAAATATAAAAAGGAAAATGTAGAATTAAAATTATTAGGAATGTAAATATAAAAGGTGTCATTGATATTTAGTGTTTATAAAAGTAAAAATAAATATGATACACTAAGATAAAAAATAAAACTATAAGTGAATTACTTATATATATACTAATATTTTAGATACATAACTAAAAGATAAACTAAAGAGGAGAGAACCTAATGCAAAAAAATAAGAAATGTAAAAAATTAGATATAAAACTCAGAGAGGCTGTATATACATATTTACCTCATAATAGCATGAGTAAACATGGCTATAAAGGAATTACCCTAATAGCATTAGTAATAACAATAATAGTGTTATTAATATTAGCAGGAGTAACAATTGCAACATTAACAGTAGAAAATGGAATACTAACAAAAGCAAAAAAATCAGTAGAAGTAACAGAAATAGAGCAAGAAAAAGAAATTGTAATGGAAGCATATTTAAGTGCACAAATTACAGACGTAACAAAAGTACTTAAAGAAACTTTACAAAAATGTTTAGACGAAATAGCAGGAAAAGATAAAACAGAGTTGAATAATGATGGAGATAATTTCATAGTACATTTTAAAGAAAGTAATAGATATTATCAAATAGACCAAGAAGGAAATTTAGAAACTTATACAATATATGAAGACAGTACGCCAGGTGAATTAGAAGGGATAGGAACAGAAGAAGAACCATTTAAAATAGAAAGTATAGAGGATTTAGTAGCATTTTCTATAATGACAAATGGAGGAAATAAAGAATTAGGAATTAATTCAAAATCTTTTAGTGGAGAATATGTAACTTTAGAGAGAACATTAGATTTTGAATCAAACTTTTCATATAATGATTTTACAACAGAAAAATATGGAGATTTAAACAAAGATGGAACAGTAGAGAATATAAAAACAGAATTAACAAAAAAGGATGAAGAAAAAGGTTGTATAGGATTTACAAGAATTTCTAGATTTGATGGAACTTTTGATGGAAAAGGAAATGAACTTAAAAACATATATATGTATTCTAATCAAAAGACTTCTCTTGCTTTGTTTGCTTATATAAAAACTTTAAAAAACTTAAACTTAAGTGGAGAAATTATATCTAAACAAGATTTTGCAGCGGGATTTTCGCAATATGGTACTCTTATAGAAAATTGTAAGAATTATGCTGATGTAACAGGGTTTAATATGGTTGGTGGAATTTGTTCACTATCTAGAAATAATATAACAATAGATAATTGTATGAATTATGGTACAATAACTATAACAGGATATTCATATGGGTATTCGGGAGCAGGAGGAATAATAGGGTGTGTTACAGATAATCCGCAAAGAATAGAAGATTGTGTAAATGAAGGAAGTATCATAGGAACTTCAGTAGGTGTAGGAGGTATTATTGGTTGTTCGAGAGGCCCAAATATTGAAACTATAGGTTGTTTAAACCATGGGTACATTCAAGGAGGAGGAGGTATTGTAGGACGACATCAATTAGGTGTATTAAATATTATTAATTGTTATAATTTAGGAGAATGTGATTCTGGTATAGTGAAGTATTCAGGTGGAGCTGCCTGGGATTCTATACTAGAATTAAATATAAAAAATAGTTATAACTTGGGAAAAGTAACTAATGCAGGAATTATAGGATCTCAAGGAGTAACATGTGCAGAAATAGCCTTGAATATAGATAATTGCTATAATGCAGGAGAAAGTGATAAAGCAATTATAGGTAAAATAGAAACCAGTTCACGAACAGTTACTACCACTAATATATATAATACTTATTATGAAATATCAAAGTCAAACAGTGTAGGAGTAAAAGAAGAAGGTGTAACGAAACTAGATGAAATAAAAAATAATAGTACTTTTATAGAAACTTTAAATAATAATATTGGAGATAACACAGAATGGAAACATTGGAAAACAGGAACAGATGGATATCCAACTTTTCAATAGAGTAAAGGTTATTACAAAATTGTAATAACCTTATATTTTTGAAAAGAATTTATGCGTTGCTTTCTAAAAATATAGATTAATGGCATTTTTTAAAAAATTGAAAAAAGTTTTAAAATATGATAAAATATAAATATAAGTTGTTGAAGTGTTTGAGTATAAAATGATTTTTTATGTAGAGGTATAAGCAATTATGAAAAAACAGATTATGAAGCTACTAACAATTTTCCATAAACGGAAAGTTGTAGAGAAAATTGCAAATTCTAATGGGAATATGGAAGTATATGAGAAAGAAAAAGATATACTTGCCAAACGACTCGAAATTTTTGCAGAAGAAGCAAAGAAAAGGATTGAAGATAGTGGATATGCTATTAGAAATTCAGATAAGTATGAAATTAAACCTTATGACGCAGTGCAAATTTGCTTTATTTGTATTATGACAGGTATTGCGGAAGGAGATTTATTACAAAATTATGAAGAGCTAAACTTGGCTTTAAGGAAAGTAAAAGGGCAATTGAAACCAATTGCTACCAAGATAGCAAATATAGAGGAAAACACATTCCTTTCGCTCTATGACGAAGAAGCGTTATTTAAACAAATATTTTAATACTAACAGTTCATACTCAAACACACACAATTGTAAAGAGAAGGTTTTAGGTAATTCCTAAAACCCTCTTTGCTTTTTTTATATCTTCTGAATTAGCAGATCTAATATTTTCTAATTCATATTTTAAACCAAGTCTTTCCCACTTGAATTTACCCATATTGTGATAAGGAAGTAATTCTATTTTTTTAACAGTATTTAGAGAAGAAATAAAGTCCTTTAGATTTAACAAGTCTTCTTCATTATCTGTAATACCAGGAATTATCACTTGTCTAATCCACATATCTATATTATTATCACTTAAATATTGAGCAAATTCTAATTCTAATTTGTTTGATTTACCTACTAATTGTTTACATTTATTGTCATCAATATGTTTAATATCTAATAAAACTAAATCAGTAATAGAAAGAACTTTTTTTATATCATTGGTTAATGGAAACATACCAGAAGTATCAATACATGTATGAATATTTTCTTTTTTTAATTTGTTAAAAAGTTCATAAATAAATTTTACTTGTAAAAGTGGTTCTCCTCCAGTAACAGTAACTCCTCCATTAGGATAGATATAATTTTTATAATTCATAATTTTATCAAATATTTCATCTAAAGATTTGTAAGATCCACTATTAATATCCCAAGTATCTCTATTATGACAATATTTACATTCAAGATGACATCCTTGTAAAAAAAGAACAAATCTAATACCAGGACCATCTACAGTACCAAAAGATTCAACTGAATGGACTTTAGCGTAATATTTTAA
The DNA here is from genome assembly GCA_947629085.1 of uncultured Clostridia bacterium. GTDB lineage: Bacteria > Bacillota > Clostridia > TANB77 > CAG-508 > CAG-269. Next base: position 60,942 of record CANRCM010000001.1, on the reverse strand, counting down.
ATCTTTGTTTTCCATAATGTTACTCCTTGTTAAATTTTTTCATGTATAGTTCTATTAATTACATCTAATTGTTGTTCTTTAGTCAATTTAGTAAAATTAACTGCATATCCAGATACTCTGATAGTTAATTGAGGGTATTTTTCAGGATGTGCCATTGCATCTATTAAAAGGCTTCTATCAAATACATTTACATTTATATGATGTCCAGTTTGAGCAAAATATCCATCTAACATATTTACTAGATTATTTATTCTTTCTTCATCTGTTTTTCCAAGAGTGCCAGGTGATATAGAGAATGTATAAGAGATTCCATCCTCTGCAGAATCAAAAGGTAATTTTGCAACAGAATTCATAACAGCTAAGGCACCATTTTGATCTCTTCCATGAAGTGGATTTGCTCCAGGCCCAAATGGAGATCCAGCAGGTCTTCCGATCAGGGGTACATCCTGTAGATTTACCATAAACAACATTTGATGTTATAGTTAATATAGATAAAGTGTGCACTGAATTCCTGTAAGTCTGATGTCTTCTTAATTTATTTATAAAGGTTTTTACGATATAAACAGCAATATCATCAACTCTATTGTCATCATTTCCAAATTTAGGATAATCACCTTCAACTTCATAACTTGTAGCCAAGCCGGTTTCATCTCTTATGACTTTTACTTTAGAATATTTAATGGCTGATAAAGAATCAGCAACTACAGATAATCCCGCAATTCCACAAGCCATTGTTCTATAAACATCCCTATCATGAAGTGCCATTTCCAAAGCTTCATAAGAATATTTATCATGCATATAATGAATTATATTTAATGCTTTTATATAAATTTTTGAAACATAGTCCATCATTTGATCAAATTTTTCCATAACTTCATCATAATCTAAATATTCTGAAGTAATAGGTTGGAACTTTGGAGTAACTTGTTTTCCAGATAATTCATCTCTACCACCATTTATAGCATATAATAAAGCTTTTGCTAAGTTGGCTCTTGCACCAAAGAATTGCATTTGTTTACCAATTTTCATAGGAGATACACAACAAGCTATACCATAATCATCACCAAGATGAACCCTCATTATATCGTCATTTTCGTATTGAATTGAGGATGTTTTTATAGATAATGCAGTAGTATATTTTTTAAAACCTTCAGGCAATCTTGTAGACCAAAGAACTGTTAAATTTGGCTCTGGTGCAGGACCTAAATTTTCTAAAGTGTGTAAGATTCTAAAAGAGTTTTTAGTAACTAAAGTTCTTCCATCAATTCCCATACCACCAATACTTTCAGTTACCCAAACAGGATCACCACTAAATAGTTCATTATATTCAGGAGTCCTAAGGAATCTTACCATTCTTAATTTCATAACGAAATGATCTACGATTTCTTGAACTTGTGTCTCTGTTAAGGTACCATTTTTTAAATCTCTTTCGAAGTAAATATCTAAGAAAGTAGAAGTTCTACCTATACTCATAGCGGCACCATTTTGATCTTTTATAGCACCTAAATATCCAAAATACAACCATTGTACAGCTTCTTTGCTATTTTTTGCAGGTTTTGCAATGTCAAAACCATATTTTGAAGCCATAAGTTTTAATTCATTTAAAGCTTTAATTTGCTCGCTAATTTCTTCTCTTTGTCTTATTACTTCTTCAGTTATTTCGTCTACGTTAAGAATGTCTAAATCTTTCTTTTTTTCTTCAATTAATATATCTACACCATATAGAGCTACTCTTCTATAATCTCCTATAATTCTTCCACGTCCATATCCATCTGGAAGACCGGTAATTAAATGCGAACTTCTGGCAGCCCTTATATCTGGAGTATAAGCTGAAAATACACCATCATTATGAGTTTTTCTATATTTATGAAATATCTCATCAACTTTTTCGTCAACTTTTTTACCATAAGCTTCACAAGATTTCTCTACAATTCTAATTCCACCAAAAGGCATAATTGCTCTTTTTAAAGGTGAATCTGTTTGAAGACCAACGATTTCTTCTATATCTTTATCTATATAACCAGCATCATGGCTAGACACTGTAGATATTGTTTTGGTATCTATATCTAAAACACTACCTTGAGAAGAGTGTTCTTCCTTGTAAAGGTCTAAAACTTTATTCCAAAGCCTTTCTGTTTTTTCAGTAGTACCAGCTAAAAAAGAGCTGTCACCTTCATAAGGCGTATAATTTCTTTGAATAAAATCTCTTACATTAATTTCTGATTCCCAATCACCTTTTTGAAAACCATTCCATTCATCAAATTTCATATTATACCTCCAAATTTATATTTAAAAATAGTATTACCATCTTTACCGAATAATATAATAACATAACGAAATATGATTTACAATGAAAATTTAAAAAATAAATATATAGAGAACAAATAGTAAAGAAATACAATTAAATAAAAATAGAGCCTACAATTTATAGACTCTATTTAAAATAATTCTTAATTAATATTAAAATATTAAAATTTGTATCAATTTGTATTAATATTTGACTGGCTTTAGTATTTTTACATTATAAAATAATACAAATTAATCCACCACTACCTTCATTTACAATTCTTTCTAAAGTTTCTTGCAATTTAATTTGTGCATCCTCAGGCATTTTAGAAAGCTTTGTTTGCAAACCTTCATTTACAAGTTCATGTAAACTTTTTCCAAATATGTTAGAATCCCAAATTTTTTTAGGGTCACTTTCAAATTCAGAAAGCAAATAATTAACAAGTTCTTCTGATTGTTTTTCAGAGCCAACAATAGGTGAAACTTCAGTTTCAACATTTGTTTTAATTAAGTGAATAGAAGGAGCAGTTGCTTTTAATTTAACTCCAAACCTAGAACCTTGTTTTACCATTTCGGGTTCTTCTAAAATAAGTTCATCTATAGAAGGAGTAACAATTCCGTATCCTTTACGATTAACTTCATCTAATGCAAAAGAAATTTTATCATATTTCTTTTGAGTAACGGATAATTCAGAAATAATACGAAATAGATCACCTTCATTTGTAACATTAACTCCAGTAATTTCAGTAAGAACATTATAAAATAATTCATCCTTTAATGTTATTTCTATATTGACATTACCGGAACCAAGATGAATGTCTACAATAGAACTATTAGATATAATATCTGTTTGCTTAATAGTATCAACACAAGAAGAGACATCTTTTAAAACATTAGCATCATTAAAAGCTTCCTTAATTTGATTAAATAATTCAGCTTTTAAAGGATGTGAAAAATCTAAACCATCAATCCATCTAGGAAATTTGATTTGTAATTGCTCTATAGGAAATTCATATAAAACTTTAGAAAACATAGTATTTATATCATCAATTGATAAATATTCACAATTAATAGGAAGAACAGGAGTACTATATTTTTCAGACAAAGTTTCTGCTAGTTCTCTAGTATAGTCAGAATCAGGGTCAGCAGAGTTTAAAAGGATTATAAAAGGTTTATTTAATGCTTTTAATTCAGATACTACACGTTCTTCTGCTTGTATGTAATCTTGTCTTGGAATATCAGTAACAGATCCATCTGTTGTAACTAATATTCCTATAGTAGAATGTTCTTCAATTACTTTTTTAGTTCCAATTTCAGCAGCTGTTTCAAAAGGTATTTCCTCATTAGACCATGGAGTTTTAACCATCCTTGGCATATCATCTTCTAAATATCCAATTGCATTATCTACTAAATAACCAACACAATCAACTAGTCTTGTTTTAAATTTCAAGTTATTATCTAAAGTTATTTCAATAGCCTCATTTGGAACAAATTTAGGTTCTGTAGTCATTATTGTTTTACCACCAGCACTTTGTGGTAATTCATCTTTTGCTCGTTCTTTTTTGTAAGTGTTATCAATATTAGGAATAACAAGTAAGTCCATAAATTTCTTTATGAAAGTAGATTTCCCTGTTCTAACTGGACCAACAACTCCAACATAAATATCACCATCTGTTCTGTTTGCGATGTCTTGATACAATCTTGTATTTTCCATCTATATACCCTCCTTTAATTTCAAGAAAATGTTTGTACAAAATTACTTTAGTTAATATATATGGAATAATTATCTAGAATATGACAAGTTTAAAATAAATTTTATAATATACATAGTAATGAAAATATTAAAAACTTGATTTTAAAAAATATATATGATAAAATTGCATCATTATATAGGCGTTATTTTTATATTAAAATTAGCAATGTCAATATTATAATTAAATTCATATTATATAAAAAATGTAAATCAGGAAGGAATGAAATAGTAAATGGATAAAACGCAAGATATAATTAATTTACTTGAAGAATACAATCAAGGACATATAATAGATCTATTAAACAAATTGGAAGGTGAAAAAAAGCAAGAATTAATTAAACAAATAGATAATATAGATTTTCATGAAATTATGGAATTATATGATAATACAAAAAAAGAAATACAAATTAAAGAAAATAAAATAGAAGCTATTACATATTTTGATAAAGAAAAATTAGCAAAAGATAAAAAAAATAAATGGGATAAAATAGGAGAAGAAATAATACGCAATGGTCAATATGCAGTTATAACAATGGCTGGAGGTCAAGGTACAAGATTAGGACATACTGGACCAAAAGGGACCTTTAAATTAGATGTATATGGAAAAGGTAAATATTTATTTGAAATATTAACTGAAAATTTAAAAGAAGCTAATCAAAGGTATAATACAATAATTCCTTGGTATATAATGACAAGTAAAGAAAATAATAAAGAAACTATAGAATTTTTAGAAAAAAATAATTATTTTGGATATGATAAAAATAATGTAACTATATTTATTCAAAATGAACTACCAATTGTAAATACAGAAGGAAAGCTATTAATTAGTAAAGATTTAAAAATTAAGGAAGCTTCTGATGGCAATGGAGGTACATATTCATCTTTAAGAGCAAGTGGATGCTTAGCAGATATGAAAGAAAAAGGAATTAAGTGGATTTTTGTTGGAGGAGTAGATAATGTATTATTAAAAATGGCAGATACAATATTACTTGGTATGACTAAAGATTTAGGACTAGCAATATCTTCTAAATCAGTTGTAAAATCAAATCCACATGAAAAAGTAGGAGTCTTCTGTAAAATAAATGGCCACCCTAAAATTATTGAATATGCAGAATTGCCTGATAAAATAGCAGAAGAAGTTGACTCCAGAGGAGAGTTAAAATACGGTGAATCAAATATTATGTGTCACTTATATACAATAGAAGCATTTGAAAAGATAAGCAAAGAAACTTTAATGTACCATAGTGCATTTAAGAAAAATTCTTATTTAGATGAAAATGGAAAGGAAATAATTCCTGAATCTCCAAATTCTTATAAATTCGAATCCTTTATATTTGATGCATTTGAATTATTTGAAGATATGGGAATATTAAGAGTGAAAAGAGAAGAAGAATTTGCCCCAGTAAAAAATAGGGAAGGCGCAGATAGCCCCAAAACAGCAAAAGAGTTATATGAAAAGTATTGGAATAAAGTGAAAAATAATTAAAATAGTGAGGATTATAAAATGGAAGAATGTAAAGTTTTTAAATTATATAATTTGGAAGAAACAATAGCAAAAAATTTACTAAAAAGTGTTACATATCCATGGGAAGTATTACCTAAAATTGAAAATTTTATATTAGAATTAGGAAAAAAATTAGATAAAGATAAATATAATAAAATAGGAGAAAATATATGGATTGCAAAAACAGCAAAAGTTTCTCCAACAGCCTATATTGCAGGACCTACAATAATAGAAGAATATGCAGAAATAAGACATTGTGCTTTTATTAGAGGAAAAGCAATTGTTGGAAAAAATGCGATAGTAGGCAATTCGACAGAATTAAAAAATGTTATTTTATTTAATAAAGCATTAGTTCCCCATTATAATTATGTAGGCGATTCTATTTTAGGCTATAAAGCTCATATGGGAGCAGGATCAATAACTTCAAATGTTAAATCTGATAAAAGATTAGTAGTTGTAAAAAATGGAAAACAACAAATAAAAACGGAACTCAAAAAATTTGGAGCTATGATTGGTGATGAAGTAGAAATAGGATGTGGAAGTATATTAAATCCAGGAAGTGTGATTGGAAAAAAATCAAATATATATCCGTTATCATCTGTAAGAGGAGTAATTCCCGAAAAAAGTATTTATAAAAATAAAAATGAAATAGTTGAGAAAAAATAAATTATTTAAAAGGTCGGGATGTTAAAATGTTAGAAAATATACAAATTTTATACCATAGTAGCATAAGAATAAATACAGAAAAAATAATATATATAGATCCGTTTAATATATGTAAAGAAAATCATGATGCAGATATTATAATGATAACACATGATCATTATGATCATTATTCAGAAGAAGATATCAATAAAGTAAAAAAGAGTGACACTATACTAGTTGTACCAGAAAAGCTAGAAAGAAAATTATTAAAAAATGAAATTAGTCAAAATCAAATAGTGACAGTAAAACCAAATGAAAAGTATATAGTTGAAGGTTTTAAAATTGAAACTATTCCTGCATATAATATAAATAAAAAATTTCATCCAAAAGAAAATAATTGGGTAGGATATATTATAGAAGTAGAAAAAATTCGTTACTACATAGCAGGAGATACAGATATTACAGAAGAAAATAGAAAAATAAATTGTGATATTGCACTAGTTCCTGTAGGAGGAACATATACAATGGATTTTAAGGAAGCAGCCAAGTTAATTAATGAAATAAAGCCTCATATTGCGATACCAATACATTACGGAAGTATTGTTGGAACAAATGAAGATGCAAACAAATTTATAAAATTGTTAAATGATCCTATACAAGGTAAAATTTTAATGAATAATAAAGAAAGTAAATAATAAAAATATCCCTAAAGAATGAAAGTTAAATAACTGTTAAATTCTCTAGGGATTTTTTAGAAGTCAATCATACTATAATGATTGATTTCCAGGTATAAAGTAATCAACAACACCATAGATTAGTGCACCGATAATAGCTGAAAACCATGAGATTGAATATCCTGCTACAAAAAATTGAGTAATATATAAAATAATAGCTGCTAATGCAAAACCTACAAAGCCTTTACCAAAAGGACTAGCTTGTAAACCAGTAAATTTCATAACTAAGTAATCAACAACAGTTAAAACAATAGCTGCTATTGCTAAAGTCCAAATATTATCAATAGTAAATCCAGGTGTAAAAAATGCTGTAATAGCAAGAATTACAGCAGAAGCAATTAGCCTACCAACAATTTGCCAAACTGTCGAAGTATTGCTTCTTGTTTGATTTTCTTGAATTTCTGACATAATTCTAACCTCCTTAGCCTTTTGAATATAGTAATTAAAAGGTTATAAAATTATTATTTACAAAAAAAATATAATTATTCAAAAATAATGAATATAAAAAATAAAATTGGTAAAAAATAAAAATAAAAAAGTAGGAGAGAAAAAGTGCTAATTACGTTTTTTAGATCAATTTTATTATATATTTTTGTTTTAATAGTTATGAGATTAATGGGAAAAAGAGAAATAGGACAAATGCAACCTTTTGAACTTGCCATTGCTATTATGATAGCAGACTTAGCATCTATCCCAATGACAGAAATAGGTATTCCAATATATTATGGAATAGCACCTATTTTAGGACTTTTGGTAATGCATATGTTTATTTCATTTTTGAACTTAAAAAGCTTAAAAGCAAGAGAAATTATATGTGGGAAACCAAGCATTTTAATATATAGAGGTAAAATAAATGAAAAAGAATTAGAAAAACAACGTTTTACAATAAATGAATTAGAAGAAAGAATAAGGGGGAATAATGTTTTTAATTTAGGAGATGTAGAATATGCAATATTAGAAACAAGTGGACAAGTAACTGTTATACAAAAGCCCGAAAAGAGAACTGTGATTCCAGAGGATTTAGGTATAACACCAGAATATGAGGGCATACCATATGACTTAGTTGTTGATGGTAAAGTTATGAATAAAAATTTAAAAAAAATTGGAAAAAATTATAATTGGCTGAAGAAACAAACAGAAAAATTTGATATAAAACCCGAAGAAGCTTTGATAGTTACGTTAGATGCAAAAGGACAAATATTTTGCCAAAAAAAAGAGAGAGGTACTTATTAAAATGTGGAGAGAATTTATATTTTGCATAATTATAATTATAAGCATTATAACATTCGATTATTTTATGAAAAATTATATAAAAGATTCAACAGAAGAGATAACAGGAGAATTAAGTAATATAAAAGAACAAATATTAAATGTAGGTGAAGAAGATAAAATTAATGAAATTAAAGTTGAGGAATTAAGAAATACGTGGCAGAAAAGATATAAAAAATTAGGATCTGTAGTTGAGCATGATGAATTAGAAAAGGTAGAGACTAATTTAACAGCATTGTATAGTGCATTAGAAAGTGAAGAACAATCTGAAGCTATTTCTAAATTAGATGAAAGCGTATATATATTAAGACATATAAAGGATAAATATAGTTTAAAAATAGAAAATGTATTTTAAAAATAAGTTAGGACGGAGCAAAGTATCCGTCCTATTTATAAATTAATTTTTGGAATTTATACTAGCATATTTTTTTAATTTTTCATATACCAGGCAATTTACAGTACCAGCTGGGAAATGTCCTGTTTTATCTTTTTTACCAGCAGGGACACCAGTTAAAACTTCAATGCCTTCTTCAATTGTAGAAATAGAATAAATATGAAATTTTTTATTTTTAACTGCTTGAATTACTTCATCAGATAATTGTAAGTTATCAACATTTTGTACAGGTATCATAACACCATGAGAACCATCTAATCCACGAAACTTACATACTTGAAAATAGCCTTCTATTTTTTCATTAACACCACCAATAGGTTGGATTTGACCTTTTTGATTAACAGAACCAGTAACTGCAATAGATTGATTTATAGGTATTCCAGAAAGGCTAGAAAGCAATCCATATAATTCTGTACTAGATGCACTATCGCCATCTACACCATTATACAATTGTTCAAAACAAATACTAGCAGTTAAACATAAAGGAATATCTTGGGCAAACATTTCTCCTAAATAACCAGTAAGTATTAATACACCTTTTGAATGAGAAGGACCCGAAATCTCAACTTCTCTTTCTATATTTACTATACCTTCTTTTCCTGTATAAGTATTAACAGTGATTTTAGCAGGTTTACCAAACGTATAATCTCCAATTGTCATGACTGTAAGGCCATTTAATTCTCCGACTTTATAACCAGAAGTATTTATTAAAAGAGAGTTTTGTTTAATCATTTCTAAATATTTTTCATCATATTTTTTAACTCTTTCAATTCTTTCAGATAGAGCTTTATTAATAAATTCAGCTGTGACTATTTTTGATTTAGAAAGTTTTGCCCAAGTTGCAGCTTCACCAACAACTTGTATTAAATCATCAAATCTTGTAGAAACTTTATTATGGCTACCTGCAATTTTTGAAGCATATTCAACTAATTTCGCCATAGCAGTTTTATCTAAATGTGGTAACTCTTCATTAGAACAGAATCCGTGAATAATTTGAGCTAATTTATTTAGATTTTTATCTGTTATTTCAGCATACTCTTCAAATTCAACTTTTATTTTAAAAAGTTTTCTAAAATCTGAATCCACAGCAAGTAAAGTTTGATAAATATTACTATTTCCAATTAATATTACTTTTAAATCAAGAGGAATAGGTTCAGGCTTTAATGAAACCAAAGTCATAGAAGAGCGTTGATCCGCAATATTTTCAATTCCTAATTCTTTTGTTCTAAGAGCCTTTTTTAATGTTTCATAACAAATACTATTTGACAATAAATCTTTTGCTTGAAACATAATATATCCACCATTTGCTTGTTGTAAAAGACCAGGTTTTAGCATTGTATGATCAGTTTTTAGAGCTCCATAGTAATTTTCATATTCTAGTGTACCGAAAATATTTTGATAAGAATAATTAGAATCCATAATAACAGGAGCACCATCTCTATTAGAATTATCAACAAACAAATTTACTCTATAATTTAAACAAGGGTCTGCTTTTTTTATAATAGGTCCTTGCTGATTGTTTGCAGGTTGCTTATTTGTATCTTCTAAGAAAGCAGGGATATTTTTTAAAACATCTTGCTTAACATCATTTAAAAAAGCATTTATTTTTTTATTTCTTTTATATTTTGATTTTAGATAATTAATATGAACATTTACTGTAAGTAAAGCTACATTAGATTGCCATTCGGAAATTTTTTTATCAGACATACGCTCAATTTCTTTTATTTTTGCAATAACACTCATAATTTGTTCTTGCACAACAACTGACTTTTCTTCATATTTTTGTTTTATATCATCAGGTAATTTTTCAAATTCTTCTTCTTTAATAGATTTTCCATCTACAACAGGCATCATATAAATGCCATTTTCTGCAGCTTTAACTTCAAAATTGTATTTAGAGGCATCTTTGTTTAATTTTTCTAATAAATCAGCACGTTTAGATTCAAATTCTTGTTTAATTAGTGCTTTTTCTTTTTCAAAATCGTCATTATTAAAAGTTTTTTGTATATCTTTTCTAATTTCCTTTATAAAACCATCCATAGCCTCTTTAAATTCTTTGCCTTGTCCAGCAGGAAGCTTAACAGCTATAGGTTCATTTGGATTTTGAAAATTATAAATATAGCACCAATCAGAAGGTACTTTTTGCTTTTTAGCTATTTTATGCAAATAATTTTTAGTATACATAGTTTTGCCTACACCACTTGGTCCTTCTAAATATAGGTTATAACCTTTCACATTTACTTGTAAACCAAATTCCAATGCCTTAATACCTCTATCTTGACCAATACCGTCTTCAATAGAAGTTAGTTCTTCAGTTGTATCAAAATTAAAAACATCAGTATTACAAGTCATTTTTAAATCTTTATAATTTAATTCATTTTTATTTTTCATTTGTTTCCTCCATTATTTTTCTTAGTATAACCAATTCAAAGTTATTTTATATTAGTTTGTAAAAAAAGTAAAGAAAATACGAATAAAATGTCATAAAAATTCAAACAATTTCTAAAATTTAATAAAAGCTTGCAATATTAATTTAAAAAATATATAATATGTAAGAAAATTAATGTCTAAAATTATAAAAATAAAAATAAAACTATAAGAAAAGGATAGAGGAGCGAAGGAAATGAGAAAACCAATTCATAAATATACAGAATTTATAGATTTAAAAGATATGTTGAAAAAATCTGGAGATGCTTTTGAAAATAGACCAGCTTATATTTATAAAACAGATGAGCCTGGGAAATTTAAAGAGATAACACATAAAGAATTTAGAAAAGATATAAATAATTTAGGAACAGCTTTAATAAATCTAGGGTTAAAAGGGAAAAGAATAGCTGTTATATCAGATAATAGATATGAATGGGGAGTTGCATATTTAGCAACAGTAACAGGAGTAGGAATAATAGTTCCATTGGATAAGGCACTTCCAGATAACGAAATAGAGAGTTTAATGATTCGTTCAGAAATAGAAGCAATAATTTATTCTGATAAATATGAAAAAGTTATGAATGAAATAAGAGAAAAAAATAGTACAAATGTTAAATTTTTTATATCTATGGACTTAGACAAAAAACAAAATGAGATTTATTCACAAAAAGAACTAATGGAGCAAGGGGAAAATCTAATAAAAAAAGGTAATACAAAATTTTTAGATGCAGAAATAGATAATGAGTCTATGGGAATAATGTTATTTACATCAGGAACAACTGCTATGTCAAAAGCTGTTATGCTATCACATAAAAATATTTGTGCAAATTTAAAGGATATTACATCTGTCATCAAACTAACGGAAAAAGATAGAATGCTGTCTTTCTTGCCATTACACCATACTTTTGAGTGTACAGTTGGATTTTTATATCCAATATCCGTAGGAGCATCAATTGCTTTTTGTGAAGGAATAAGACATATTGCAGATAATGTAAAAGAATTTCAAATAACAGCAATGATATCTGTCCCTATTTTATATGAAACAATTTATAAAAAAATCATGAAAGGAATAGAGAAAAAAGGAAAATTAGATACAGTTAAAAAAGGTATAAAAATTAGTAATTTGTTATTAAAATTTGGAATCGATATTAGAAAAATTATATTTAAAGAGATTCATCAAAATCTAGGAGGAAAAGCAAGATTATTTGTAGCCGGTGGAGCAGCATTAGATCCAGAAGCAGAAAAAGGATTTAACAACTTTGGTATAAAAATGTACCAAGGCTATGGACTTACGGAGAGTTCACCAGTAATTGCTGCTGAAGATGATAAATATCAAAAGATAGGTTCAATTGGAAAAGCTTTTCCAAGTTTAGATGTAAAAATAGATAATCCAGATGAAGAAGGAGTAGGAGAGCTATTGGTAAAAGGACCATCCATAATGATTGGATATTATAATAATGAAGAAGCTACTAAAGAAACATTAAAAGATGGATGGTTACATACGGGAGATTTGGCAAAAATAGATGATGAAGGATATATTTTTATTTCTGGAAGAAAGAAATTTGTAATTGTATTAAAAAATGGAAAAAATATTTACCCAGAAGAATTAGAAATATTAGTAAATAAAATTGAAGGTGTAAAAGAAAGTTTTGTTTACGGAAAACTAGAAGACGATGGTGATTATAAGATATGTTGTAAGATAGTCTATGATAAAAGTTTAATAAAAGAGCATTATGGAATTGAAGATAAAGAAAAAATAAGAGAAGTAATTTGGCAAGAAATAAAAAAAGTGAATAAAACAGTACCTACATATAAGTACATTAGAGAAATTAATATTACAGAAAAAGAGTTAATCAAAACAACAACGCAGAAAATCAAGAGATTTGAAGAAATTAAGACAGTAACAAAATAATCTTTGTAATATTTTTGTAACATAATTGTAATAAAAATTTAATATAAAAATAATAAATATATTATTGTAGTTTTTTGTTAGTTATTGTATAATGATAAGGAAAACAGTAAAAGCAAACACGCGTAAGATAAAGGAGGTAGTTTACAATGTCTAGATCTGGCATAGTAAATGTGAGAATGGTTATCACAGAAGAAAAAATACTATCAAATATAGAAAAAGTTCAAAAATTAATCAATCCTAAAAGCAAAAAACAAATTGTTGAATTGGATGACGATACATATTTTAAAGATTTAGTAGAATCAATAAAAACATATTTAATTGAGTATCCAAAAAAGAAGAATTTTCCAGTAAGCGTTTATAAATCAGCATATGGATTAGTTGAATTTGCTACAAATCAATTTGAAGAAAATACTAAAAAAATAGAAGAGTTAATAAGGCAAAGAGAAGAAAATATAGTTAAAGCAGGAAAATTAAAAGAGATACTTGAATCTGTAGAAAACAAAGAAAAAGATTGGAAAGATCAGGTCAAAAATGCAGGAAAAATATTTGGAGAAGATATAATAGAAACATTAACTATAATAGGAAAATCTAAAGGAAAGACATCTCAAAATTATCAAGATGCTATGAAATTATTAAATGCTAGAATAAATAATTTAGAATCTAATTTACATATAGAAATCGATATGGAGAGAATAGAAGATAAATCAAAAGCTTTAAGTTATATAGGAATAGAAATAGCAGATGCTTTAAAATCAATTCCAACACCAGTAGAAGAAGTAACAACTCAACCAATTCAAGAAGAAGTAGCACAAACAATTGGACAAACACAGCCACAAACGATGCCAAATCAACAATATGTTGGAGAAATGACGTTTGAAGCAAAACCAAGCTTATGGCAAAGATTTAAAAACAGTAAATTTGTAAAAGCTATTAAAGTAATTACAAGAATTAGAATAGTAATAGAACCAGAGGCATTACCAGAAGGTAGAGGAGAACATTATTAACATAGAAAAGCGAGCAAAAAATGAAGTAATAAAAAGAAAGTAAACACAAAAAATAATATGTTTACTTTCTTTTTTTGATAATTAAAATAAAAAAGAGTTTAATAATGTTTTTTATTAAAATATTAAAAAAATTTTTAAATACATAACAGATAATTTTACGAATATATTAATATATGAAAATTTAAATATATCTTTAAGTTGACTTTTATGGAAAAATATAGTATAATTTTTGCTAGTAATAATAGTATTGATCGGAACTTAAAATAATAGATATATGTAGGTTAAGAGATAAAAAAGGCCACATATGATATAATCTATTAGTTTTGTACATAGTAAGAAAAAAACAAAAGGATCAAAGCGATTATATATCGCTTTTTTAAGAAGTTAAAAAATAGAAAGGAGAATATATGACAGAAGAGAAAACAAATAAGATAAACAAAGAGGGAGTAAGTAAAAAAACTACAAGGAGACGTAGAACAAAAATATCGAAATTAACAGATCAAGAAACTAGAAAAAATGAGATAAAAAAATCAAGAAAACCATATCAAAGAAAAAATTCAAAAAAACTAGAGCAAGAAGTAGAAGGAAAAGAGATTACAATAAATAAAAGAAAAGATAAAAATAGTAATCCAATATTTAAAAAAGCAAAATTAAAAATTATACCTTTAGGGGGACTACATGAAATAGGTAAAAATATTACAGTTTTTGAATATGAAAATGAGATAATAGTGGTAGACTGTGGATTATCATTTCCAGAGGATGATATGTTAGGAATAGATCTTGTAATACCAGATATAACATATTTAGAAAAAAATGCAGATAAAATAAAAGGTTTAGTAATTACACATGGACATGAAGATCACATTGGATCTGTTCCATATCTATTAAAAAAATTAAATATACCTATTTATGCAACAAAATTAACAATAGGTTTAATTAAAAATAAATTAGAAGAACATAAATTAATAAGAAGTACAAAATTACATGAGATTAATCCGGGGCAAACTATTAAACTAGGAAAAAATTTTAAAGTTGAATTTATAAGAAGCTCACATAGTATACCTGACTCTGTAATGTTAGGAATAGAAACACCAGTGGGTACATTACTACACACAGGAGATTTCAAAGTAGATTATACTCCTATTGACGGAAAATTAATGGACTTTGGAAGAATTGCAGAGTTAGGTAATAAGGGAGTTCTAGCATTAATGTCTGATAGTACAAATAGTGAAAGAAAAGGTTTTACAATGTCAGAAAGTTCTGTGGGAGAAGTTTTTGATAAATTATTTTTACATTGTACAAAAAGAATAGTAGTAGCAACATTTGCTTCTAATGTTCATAGAGTTCAACAAATAGTAAATTCAGCAGTAAAATACAATAGAAAAATTGCTGTGTGTGGTAGAAGCATGATAAATATGATAGAAACAGCAAAAGGATTAGGATATATAAAATGTCCACAAAATATATTTATTGATATAGATATGATCAATAATTATACAGATGATCAATTAGTTATTATTACTACAGGAAGCCAAGGAGAGGCAATGTCAGCATTAACAAGAATGGCAGCAGGAGATCATAGAAAGGTAAAAATAACAGCAAATGATTTAGTTATAATATCTGCAACACCAATACCAGGAAATGAAAAATTTGTGTCAAAAGTAATAGATGATTTGATGCAAATTGGAGCAGAAGTTGTTTATAGTTCACTAGAAGATATACATGTATCAGGGCATGCTTGTCAAGAAGAACAAAAATTAATATTAGCACTAGCAAAACCAAAGTATTTTATACCAGTTCATGGAGAATATAGGCAATTAGTTGCACATAGTGAAACTGCTCAAAGTATGGGAATAGATAAAGAAAATATAATAATGATGACAAATGGTAGAGTTTTAGAAGTAGATGAAAATTCTGCTGAATTTACAACAACAGTACCAAATGGTAGAGTATTAGTAGATGGATTAGGAGTTGGAGATGTAGGAAGCATAGTATTAAGAGATAGACAGCATTTATCTCAAGATGGATTAATTATTATTGTATTAACTATGAATTCTGCGACAGGAGAAGTAGTAGCAGGACCAGATGTAATTTCTAGAGGATTTGTTTATGTACGAGAATCTGAAAATTTAATGGATGATATTAAAGCTGTTGTAAGACATGAAATTAAAAAATGCGAAGAAAAAGGAATTCGTGATTGGTCAACAATAAAATCAACAACAAGAGATCAATTAAGAGAATATATATTTAATAAAACAAAAAGAAATCCAATGATTATACCAGTTATTATGGAAATATAAACATAAATATAAAAAATTTATAAACAAGTAATCAATAGAAAAAATAATAATAAAAAATAAGGAGAATAAAAATAATGGTAGATTGTAAAGAATTAGCAGATTTAATATTTCCAGAAGTAAAGGATATATCATATTATGAAAAAAAATATCCAATAAGAAAATTACCAGAAGGAGCAATTGTTACGAGATATGCACCAAGTCCTACAGGATTAATGCATATAGGAGGACTTTATCAAAGTTTAATTTCTAAAAAGATATCACAACAAACAAAAGGAATATTTTTCTTAAGAATTGAGGATACAGACAAAAAAAGAGAAATAGAAAATGGCATAAATGAAATAATACAATCTTTAAAAGAATATGAAATAGAAGTAGATGAAGGTATGATTTCTGAAACAGAAAGTATAGGTAATTATGGACCTTATAAACAAAGTCTAAGAAAAGAAATATATCAAGCATATGCTAAACACTTAATTCAACAAAGAAAAGCATATCCATGCTTTTGTACACCTGAAGAATTAGATGAAATAAGGGCCAAGCAAGAAAGTGCAGGTATAAGACCAGGATATTATGGAGTATGGGCAAAAGATAGAAATTTAAGTATTCAAGAAGCGATTGACAGAATAAAAAAAGGAGATCCATATATTATTCGTTTTAAATCTCCAGGTAGAGAAGATAAAAAGATAAAGCATAAAGATATAATAAAAGGAAATGTTGAATTTCCAGAAAATGACCAAGATATAGTTATAATAAAAGCAGATGGACTTCCAACATATCATTTTGCACATATTGTTGATGATCATCTAATGGGAACTACACATGTAATAAGAGGAGATGAATGGCTTTCATCTGTTCCGTTGCATTTACAATTGTTTTACGAAATGGGATTCAAAGCTCCTAAATATGCACATATAGCTCCAATTATGAAAAATGATAATGGTAATAAAAGAAAATTAAGCAAAAGAAAAGATCCCGAAGCAGCAGTTAGTTATTATGAAAAAGAAGGTATACCTGCAGATGCAGTAAAAGAATATTTACTAAATATTGCTAATTCTAATTTTGAAAATTGGAGAAGAGCAAATCCAGATAAGGAAAAAGAGGATTTTGAACTTGAATTACATAAAATGAGTGTTAGTGGAGCTTTATTTGATATGATAAAACTATTAGATGTATCTAAAATAGTTATATCTAAAATGACTGCAAAAGAAATATATGAAAAAGTATATAAATGGGCAGAAAAATTTGATAAAGAATTACAACAAATATTACAAGATAAAGAATATTCATTAAAAGTCTTAGGAATTGAAAGAGGAAATAAAAAACCTAGAAAAGATATATCAAAATGGTCAGATGTAAAAGAAAATATTATATATATGTATGATAATCAATTTATGAATTCTAATATAGTATATCCATACCAGGTAATTAATGATAAGAATGTTATAGAAAAAATATTAAAACTATATATAGAAAATTATTATGATGAAAACGATGATAAACAAGAATGGTTTAACAAAATAAAAGAATTATCAGGCAAATTAGGATTTGCAAAAGAAGTTAAAGAATTTAAAGCAAATCCAGAAAAATATAAAGCACATGTTGGAGATGTAAGTACAGTAATAAGAGTTGCATTAACCGGTAGAACAAATACACCAGATATGTATGAAATTATGAAAGTTTTAGGAAAAGAATCAATCCAAAAGAGATTTAAAAAAGCAATTAAATAAAAAATCATAATAAAAACATAAGGAGAAAAATGGTTATGGAATATAATATTGGAGATATAGTAAGAACAAAAAAAACACATCCATGTGGTAGTAAGTTATGGGAAATAATAAGAGTTGGAGTTGACTTCAAACTAAAATGCCAAAAATGTGGTCATGTTGTTGTGCTAGAAAGATATAAAGCACTAAAAGCAATTACAAAAATAGAAAAAAAGGCGTAACAAATTACAAAATACAACATATTATATAATATAGTATTAATAATAATGCTATATTGGAGGTGACTTTAATATGGAGCCACAAGAAAAAATGTATTGTTATGACAATAGAGAAGAAAAAGATACAAAAAGAAAAAATTGTTTTTGTATTACAACAATTATATTATTAACAGCATTTGCATTTGTTCTTGGAATACTAATTGGAGCAGCTATATCTGGAACAATATTAGGAGATTTAGCAGCAGTTATTGTATTAGCAGTTGTTTTAGGACTAATGTTGATATTAAGTATTATATTATTACTATGTAGTAATAAAAAATCAAAAAAAGACAAAAATAAATGTTGTTGTTAGATAAATATAAAGGCGATAAAAAGAATCTAAAATCTTTTTATCGTCTTTTAACATATAATTATAAATATTGTTCAATAAAATTCCAAACATCGTCTTTATAAATTTTTCTTTCAGATGAAAAAGGAAGTGTAGTAATATCTCCTATAGGATTGATTTGCTTTTTCACATCAGACATAGCACTATCTACTTTTGTAATTGCAATTTTATCAGCTTTGTTGGCTAAAATAACAAAAGGTAATCCTGAAGAAATAATATAATTATACATAAGTTTGTCATTTGCTGTAGGAGAGTGTCTAATATCTATTAAAAATATAATTAATAAAATTTGTTTTCTATCGAATAAGTATTTTTCAATAAAGGTACCAACTTGTTCTTGCTCCTTTTTAGACATTTTACTGTATCCATAACCAGGTAAATCAACAAAGTAAAATAATTCATCAATATTATAAAAGTTAATTTGACGAGTTTTACCAGGACTACTACTTGTTCTAGCTAATCTTTTTCTATTAATCATAGTATTTATAAAACTTGATTTTCCAACATTTGATTTACCGACTAAAACTATTTCAGGTAAATTATTTTTAGGATATTGTTTAGGACCAACTGCCGAAATTTCAAATTTAGGATTTTTTACTATCATAATTAATTACACCTTCTTATTTTTGTAATTGTATTTTTTCTAATCCACCCATATAAGGTCTTAAGACTTCTGGAACAATAATACTTCCATCAGGTTGATAATTATTTTCTATTATTGCAATTAACATTCGAGGTGGGGCAACAACAGTATTATTTAATGTATGAGCAAAATAATTTCCATTTTCTCCTTTGATTCTTATTCCTAATCTACGAGCTTGTGCATCTGTTAAATTAGAACAACTTCCAACTTCAAAATAATCTTTTCTTCTTGGAGACCATGCTTCAACATCACAAGATTTTGCTTTTAAATCTGCTAAATCTCCAGAACAACATTCTAATGTTCTAACAGGAATATTCATACTTCTAAAAAATTCTACTGTATAAGACCACATTTTATCATACCAATTCCAACTATCTTCTGGTTCGCAAACTACAATCATTTCTTGTTTTTCAAACTGATGAATTCTATAAACACCACGTTCTTCAATTCCATGCGCACCTTTTTCTTTTCTAAAACATGGAGAATAAGAAGTCATTGTGTATGGAATATTTTCTTTTTTTAAAATTTGATCTTTAAATTTACCAATCATTGAATGTTCAGAAGTACCAATCAAATATAAGTCTTCACCTTCAATTTTATACATCATTGCATCCATCTCTTCAAAACTCATAACGCCTGTTACAACATCACTTCTAATCATATAAGGTGGAATACAATAAGTAAAACCTTTATTAATCATAAAATCCCTTGCATATGTTAATACAGCAGAATGAAGTCGTGCAATATCACCTATAAGATAATAAAAACCATTTCCAGCAACTCTTCTAGCACTATCTAAATCAAGACCACCAAGAGATTCCAAAATTTCTCCGTGAAAAGGAATTTCATAGTCTGGAATTATAGGTTCACCATACTTTTGAATTTCAACATTTTTACTATCATCTTCACCAATAGGGACAGATTCATGTATAATGTTTGGTATTTTCATCATCTTTGATTTAATTTCTTTTGAATATTTATTTTCCAATTCTTCGTTTTCATCTAATTTAGCATTTATTTCAGAAACTTGTTTTTTAAAATTTTCTGCTTCTTCTTTTTTGCCAGACTTCATTAATAAACCTATTTGAGTGCTTAAAGATTTTCTTTTTGCTCTTAAATTATCTCCATTCAATTTTGTTTCTCTATTTTTCTTATCTAATTCAATTATTTCATCTACTAAGATAAGTTTCTGATTTTGAAATTTTTTCTTAATATTTTCTTTAACTATTTCAGGGTTTTCTCTTAAAAATTTAATGTCAATCATAACTCTCCTCCATATTATATATTGATTCAAATATATTTTTTCTTTTATATTATTTTAGGTAATTTTTTTGGATACTATCTACTAATTGAAATCTAACTTTTTGACCAGTTATATTATCAGATCTGTTCGGTATTTCTTCTAAAAACATTTTCTCTGGTCTTATCCAAATTTGGCGACAATCTTCTCTTTCATATAAAGGTTTATAAACAACCATTCTTTCTTTAGTTTCTGAATCATATGCAATATTTTCTACAAAATAGTAATTTCCTTTAAAATGGCGATAAACTTTGCCGATTTGAACTTCTTTCATATCATTGCTCCTTCCAAAATTATGCTAACATTATATCGTATTTTCTAATAAATAGCAATAAAACTAGAGAAAATAAAAAAATAAGATAAAAATCAACTTGAAAGTATAATAAATATGGTAGATTTTATATTTTAGTTATAACATTTCAAAGAACAAAAAATGGTAAGTTACAGTCTGTAAAAAGAGTTATGCGGTGGGCAAACGTCAATTTTAACGATGCTAAGGAAGTAGCATCGACTATCAAAGAACGGTTATCCTGTTTCCTATTGTGATTTCGGCGTTCATAATCGCAACTATATCTACACTGGTTTTCGTTCTACGCTTTATATTAAGTAACCACTTATCACTGTAAAACTATCCTAATTTGTTTCTAAACGCAAATAGAAGGAGAGAACTTTGAAATTTCAGAGTCTCTCTTTCTTTTTTATATTTTTAGTATGATTAAATTAAAAAATATATAAAAATTCCAGAAAAAGTCCAGAAAAATGCTTGACAAATTGGCAAAAAATATGCTAGAATAAAAACGTTACAAGAAGAAGTCAAACTTCTCACCTTATCTAAATAAGGAAAAAGGTTAGAAATTAAATAATTTTAGCTAAACTAATTTAGCTAGGTTTATTTTGGATTTGACTTGTAACGAAAGTCAAATTTTTTATTTTGGAGGTGTTTTTTATAAAACAAGAATTACCAATTAATAGACAAATAAGAGCAAAAGAAGTTCAACTAATAGGAGAAAACGGAGAAAAGCTAGGTGTTATGGCTTTAAACGAAGCCTTAGAAAAAGCTGAAGAAAAAAATTTAGATTTAGTATTAGTTGCACCAAATGCAACACCAGTAGTTTGTAAAATAATGAACTATGGAAAATACAAATTTGAACAAGCTAAAAAAGAAAAAGAAGCTAAGAAAAAACAGAAAGTTTTAGAAGTAAAAGAAATCAGAGTTACTCCTAATATAGAAGAACATGACTTTGGATTTAAATCTAAAAATGCAAGGAAATTTTTAACAGATGGAAATAAAGTAAAAATAACAGTTAGATTTAGAGGAAGAGAAGTCAATAATTCAAAAGCAGGAGAACTTGTATTGAATAAATTTATTGAAAATTTAGAAGATATATCTACAGTAGAAAAAAGACCTAAATTAGAAGGTAGAAATATGTTTACGATCTTAGCTAAAAAAACAGATAAATAATCTGTGAAAATAAATAATATAAAAAGCGAAAGGAGTTTTAAATTATGCCAAAATTAAAAACAAATAAAGCTGCAAAGAAAAGATATTCTTTAACAGCAACAGGAAAAGTAAAAAGAACAAAATCAAACAGAAGACACTTATTAGCAAATAAAACAAAAAGACAAAAAAAATCAGGAAAAATTCAAGATGCTTATGCAAGCAAAACTTGTGAAAATACAATTAAAAAATTATTACCATATGGTAACTAAATCGAATAATTAGAAAAAGGGAAGGTGAATAATAAATGGCAAGAGTAAAAACAGCAAGAACAACGAGAGCAAGACATAAAAAAATATTAAAACAAGCTAAAGGATACTATGGAGCAAAAAGTTATAGATTTAGAAATGCTAATCAAGCAGTTATGAAATCACTATCTTACGCATATGTAGGAAGAAAAGATAAAAAGAGTAATTTTAGAAAACTATGGATAGCAAGAATTAATGCGGCTGCAAGAATTAATGGAATAACTTATAGTAAGATGATAGCTGGATTAAAGAAAGCTAATGTAACAATTAATAGAAAAATGTTAGCTGAAATTGCAGTATCAGATCCAAAAGCATTTACAAAAATAGCTGAAATAGCAAAAAAAGCATAATAAAAGAGGAACTACTAAAATGTTCCTTTTTTTATTTATAATAAAATAATAGCGTATAAACAATTGAAAAATATTAAATAACTAAATTAAAATTAGGTGGGAGTAATATCCCACCTAAAAAATTTTTATAAAAAATTATTGTTTTTTCATCTTTGGTTTTGAAATAAGAGAAGCTAAATATCCAAAAAAGACTGCTGCTGCAATTCCTCCTGCAGTTGCCTTTATACCTCCGATAAATGCACCGACTAAACCATTTTGAGAAACTTCCTCAATTGCACCTTTTGCTAAACTATATCCAAAACCAGTAAGGGGAACTGTTGCTCCTGCACCTGCAAAATCAACTAAATATTTATAAATTCCAAGACCTCCTAAAATTGCTCCTGTTGTAACAAAAATAACTAAAATTCTTGCTGGAGTTAATTTAGTTTTGTCAATTAAAATTTGTCCAATGACGCAAAGTAAACCACCTGTTACAAAACATTTTAAAAGCATCATCCAATCAAAAACATTTGACCAATTAATATTCATAATTATTTATATCCTTTCTTAAAATTATTTTTTAAGATAAAATGTTAAATTTCTATACTTATAGCATGTGCGATTCCAGGAATAGATTCACCTTGTTGTGAACTTGTTGAGTTCATTAAGGCTCCTGTTGCTATTAATAATATTTTTTTCAATTTTTTTTGTTTCAATTGCCTGAAAAAATATCCGGAAAAAACGGAACCACAACATGCACATCCACTGCCACCAGAATGCGTATCCTGAGAATTTTTATCAAAAATTAAAACGCCACAATCATTATAATTTGATTTTATATTATATCCTTTAGATTTTGTTATATCTATTGCAATTTCTTTTCCAATATGTCCTAAATCTCCACTAATAATAGCATCATAATAACTTGGATTTCTACCTGTATCTAAAAAATGTGTAATTAAAGTATCACAAAAGGCTGGTGCCATAGCAGCACCCATATTATTAGCATCTTTTATGCCCATGTCCACAATTTTACCAGGAGTAATATGAGTAATATAAGGGCCAGTACCATTTTTTGATAAAATAGCAGCACCAGAACCAGTAACAGTCCACTGGCTAGTAGGTGGCCTTTGATTTCCAAGTTCTAGTGGAAATCTAAATTGCTTTTCTGCGCTACAAAAGTGGCTTGATGTAGCACATAAAACATTATTTGCAAAACCTTCAACAGCAATAGCTCCTAGACTTAATGATTCTACAAAAGTAGAACAAGCACCAAATACTCCAAAAAAAGGAATATTTTCATCTCTTAATCCAAAACTAGAAGAAATACATTGATTTAATAAATCACCTGCAAAAACGCAATCAATTTCATTTGTAGCTATTCCTGATTTGGTAATTAATAAATTAATATTTTCTTTAATAATTTTACTCTCAGCTTTTTCCCAAGTTTTTTCTCCCCAAAATTCATCTTCTAAAGTTTTATCGAAATATTTTGCTAAAGGTCCTTGAGATTCTTTTGGACCTACAATACTACTACAATCAACGATGGTAGGGGGTGTATCAAATTTTACAGTTTGCTTACCAATTTTTTTCAAAAAATCATCTCCTATTTAAACTAAAGTAATTGATTGAGTGTTAAATATCAAATAAACAATTCCTACAATAATCGAAGTGGAAATTCCAAAAACAAGAACAGGGCCAGCAACTGTGAACATTTTTCCACCAACACCCATTACATAACCTTCAGATTTATATTCCATAGCTGGTGAAACAATTGAATTTGCAAAACCAGTAATAGGAATTAAAGAACCAGCTCCTGCAAATTTTCCAATCTTATTAAATAAATTTAAACCTGTTAGAAATGCAGAAATACCAATTAGCAAAATAGATACAATAGTACCAGAAATTTGAGTATCAAAGCCTCTTTCTTTACAAATATTAAGAATGATTTGACCAATTGAACATATTAATCCGCCAACCCAAAATGCATTAAAACAATTTTTTATTATTGGAGAATTAGGAGACTTTTTATCTACATAGTCTTGATATGTTTTTGGCGTTTCTATTGGATTCATAAATATCAACCTCCTTAGCTATCTTTACGATTTAAATCTACTACAAAACTTAAATCTAAATCTACAAAATATTCAGAAATTTTATTTCCATCAATACTTGCTCTTTGTTCAATGATTTTTACATCATATAAATAATCGATTGTTTTTGAAGCTTCTTCTATTGCTTTAACAATTGCATCCTTCCAAGAAACTGTAGAGTTTCCAGTGATAATTAAATGCTTTTTTATATCCATATTTAACCTCCAGAAAAACTTTTGATAGTATTTTTTCCCAAATATAAAAAAATATACAAAAATAGTAGAAAATATAATTAAAAAAATATATAATCATAAAAAATAAAAATAAAATAGAGGTAAAAATAATGGTAGATAAAGTAAGAGAATTAGCTTTAAAAATAATATATAAAATAGATTTAAAAAATGCATATTCTAATATTGCATTAAATGAAATGCTAAAGCAAAATAAAGAAAAATTAAAATTAACGCAAAAAGATATTGGATTGATTTCAGAAATAGTTTATGGAGTAATCACATGGAAATTAACATTAGATGAAATAATAAAAAAATATTCAAAAATAAAATTAAAAAAAATTTCCCCATGGATTTTAAATATTTTAAGAATATCAATTTATCAAATCATATTTCTAGATAAAATTCCAAAATCAGCTGCAGTAAATGAAGGAGTAAATTTATCTAAAAGATATGGACATAAAAGTAGTAGTGGATTTGTTAATGCTATTTTAAGAAAAGTAAGTAAAAAAGATTATGAAGATTTATTTAAAATAGAAAATTTAAAAGAGAGAATTAGCAAAACAACATCTATTCCTGAATGGATTATAGAAGAATTACAACGAGAAAACATTCCAATGGAAAAAATAGGATATATTTGTAGAAATTCTAATATAACACCCAAAGTATCTATAAGAGTAAATACATTAAAAACGACCAAAGAAGAACTAAGAAAAATTTTAAAAGATAAAGAAATTATAACAAAGAATGGAATATTAAATGATTTTCTAATTTTAGAAAAAGCAAAGAGCATAGAAGATATTAAGGAATTTGGAAAAGGATTATTTACTGTTCAGGATGAAGTAGCTGGATTAACTGCTTTAATATTAAATCCTAAAAAAGGAGATAATATATTAGATGCTTGTAGTAGCCCAGGAGGAAAAACAACATATATTGCAGAAATTGTGAAGAATAATTGTACTATAGAAGCATGGGATGTGCATGAAAATAGAGTAAAATTAGTAGAACAAAATGTAAAAAGATTAGGAATTAAATCTATAAATACTAAAGTACAAGATGCCACAAAATATAAAGAAGAATATTTCGAAAAATTTGATAAAATTTTATTAGATGTTCCTTGTTTGGGACTAGGAGTCTTAAAAAGAAAACCAGATATAAAATGGCAAAGAAAAGAAGATGATATAGAAGAAATTACAAAAATACAATATGAAATTTTAAATATATGTTCAAAATATTTAAAACCAGGGGGAGAGTTAGTATATTCGACTTGCAGTATTTTTAATGTAGAAAATAGAGATATAGTTTTTAAATTTTTAAAAGAAAATAAAAATTTTGAAATACAAAAGATAAAATTTACACATAATAAAAATGAAGAAGAAAATTATTTTGAAAAATATATAGTAGACAATAAATTTTTACAAGTATATCAAAATGAAAAAACTGATGGATTTTTTATTTGTAAATTGCTAAAAAAACAATAATATTACAGAAATATTACATTTATATTACGGTTATATTAAACATATTGACTTTTTAGAAAATAAATATAAAATAATAGTATATTGTAAATAATATTTTAAGAATAGTATAAAAAGGAGAAAAGCATGTCAAGTTGTTTAGGACTATATATAGAAGAACATCTAATTAAATATGCGAAAGTTACAAAAGAACGTGATAATATAAAAGTAGAAGCATTTGGTGTTAAATTTTATGATAAAATTAATGATGCAATTTCACAAATTATAAAGGAAACATACAGTCAAAAGATACCAATTAGTATAAATATATCAGAAGAAATGTACAATTATTTTGATATGTTTTCTTTGCTTACAAAAAGTGACTTACAAAAAGCTATAAAAACAGAATTTGATTCTTATTGTACAGAAAAAGAATACAATCCTAATGCTTTTGAAGTAAGATATGCTGTTACAGAAAATCCAACAGATAAACAAAAAATTAAAATTATACACATTGCAGAAAATAAAATAGAACTAAATAAAAGAATGCAAGAAATAGATGGATATAAACTAGTTAATGTATCGCCTATTTCTATGTCAATCCCTAATTTAGTTAAAATAAATAAAGATACAAATTGTATTATTGTTAATATAGAAGAAAAAACAACAATTACTACTATTTTAGGAAATAAAATATATAATGTAGATTTGTTAGATGAAGGAAGTCTAGACATATTAACAAAAATAAATTTAAAAGAAAATTCATATGCAAAATCTTATGAAATTTGTAAAGATACAACAATATATACTTCAGAAGGAAAAGAGTTACAAAATGATGAAACAACATATTTAGAAGATATAATGCCTACATTATTTGATATAGTAGAAAATGTAAAAAAAATAATGGGTAATTATACAGAAAGATTTGAAAAAGTATATATTACAGGTACAGGGGCTTTAATAAATAATGTTGATTTATATTTCCAAGAATATTTACCAGATACAACGTGTGAAATATTAAAACCGTATTTTATAAATAAAGTAAAAGATTTAAGTATTAAAGATTATATAGAAGTCAACTCTGCTATTTCTATTGGGTTAATGGGACTAGGAGAAGGTATAACAGGAATGAACTTTAAGAAGCAAACATTAATAGATTTATTACCAGATTTCTTGAAGCAAGATATTAAAATAGGAAAAAAATCAAAAGAAAGAAAAGATCATAGCAATTTATTAACATGGGATTTAAATCAAAAGTTAGATAATGTAGAAAAGAATCTATTAAGAGGAGCAATAGGATTACTACTACTAATTATTGTATATACAGGATTTTCTTCTTTGTTAAGAACACAAATAAATAAAAAACAAAGTGAAGCACAAGAATCTATAAATCAAACAAATAGTCAAATTGCATTAGCAAATCAAGATAATGAAAAAATTAAAACTAAAATAAATGATTATGAAACATTAATTAAAAATTTAGAAGAAAATAATGATAAATTATTAGAAAGAAACAAAACAAGAAATGCTATTCCTAATTTATTGAATCAAATAATGTCAATAATACCAGAAAATGTTCAATTAACTTCTATTGAAAATACAACAGATACTCATATTGTTATTAATGCACAATCTAATAAATATGAACAATTAGGTTATTTAAAAGCTAAAATAAAAACAGATGTAATATTAACAAATGTTATTTCAACAGCAGGTCAAAAAGATAATAATAATGTTACAGTAAAAATAGAAGGAGATTTACCATGAAAAAATTATTGATATCAGTCCTTATAGTTTTATTAGTATTACTTTCAGGTTTACTTATGATTAGAGGAATAGGACTTGGAAATTTTAAGGTATTAGGAATATTAGGAATAAAATCAGAAACAGAAGCTTTAGATCAAAAAATACAAGAGGCAGGAAAACTTGCAGAAAAAGATTACAAGCAATTAGTAAGTGATGTACAATCAAATACAAAAAAATTAGTAGAAGACAAGAATAATTATGAAAGCATGATTACATCAGCTGATGGGCAAACTCAAACTACAGGGCAAATAGAAAAATACGAAATAGAGACCTTATGGGTAAAATTAGGAAATCATGCAACAAGTGAAGGTGCAGTAATAAAAATGGATGTTGTAAAATCCGCATCAAAAGGTGAGGGAATATACGATTTGAAATTTACAGTCACAGGCACCTATATTTCAATAACAGATTTTATATCTGATATTGAAAACGATAGCACATTAGGATTTAAAATAGAAGAATTTAAAATGATTCCTTCAAATGGTGATACTGAGTTACAAGCAACTTTTACATGCAAAGAAATTGCTATAAAAGATATTTCTAATACAACACCAGAAAATATTAATACAGAAAATATTCAAGATACAAATAGTACAAATAATACAACAAACTCAAACAGTACGACAAATACAAAAAACACAGTTAATAAAAATGCAACAAATACAAATGTTGCACAGTAGAAAGGAATTTTAAAATGACAAAATCAATTTTGAAAGAAATTAGTATTATATTACTATTGTTTTTAGCTATAATACTTGTGCTTGGAATTGTATTATACGAATATGTACCTATATCGAAAACAGTTCCTGCTCAAGTAGCATATACAACTCCAGAAGAAGTGAAAGAAGAATTGTTAGAAGCAGGAGAATTGGATGATAGCCAAATTATAATGACTTATGAAGTTAATGGAGATGATCTAAACAATTATAAAAGAGTACAAAATTATAAACCAGGAAAAGCAAATCCATTTTCTTCATATGAAAAAAATACTCAAGTAAATGGACAAAGTACATCAGACAAGGCATCATCAAGTGCTGGAAATTCATCACAAGTAAGTAATTCGACTTCATCAGGTAGTACGACAAGTGGAAGCACTTCTACAGGATCAAGTTCTTCTGAAAGTACAACAAGTTCAAACACATCTGGAGGACAATTTTTCCAAGATAAAGGAATAAAATAATTAGTTATTAAGGTTATATTTATATTTTTATAAATATATAACATTATATATTTATTACAAAAGAAAGGGGGTAAAACAAATGAAAAATCAAAAAGGTATAACATTAATCGCATTAGTAATTACAATTATAGTACTATTAATATTAGCTGGTGTATCAATAGCTATGTTAACAGGAGAAAATGGTATATTAACAAAGGCTAGTGATGCTAGAGAAAAAAGAGCAGTAGCTGATGTTGATGAAGCACTTAAATTAGGTTTAGATGAAATATTAGCAAATAAAATGGATCCAACATACACAGAAGGGACTCTTAATACAATAACAGCCGAAAATGTAAAAAGTGCAATGGAAGATAACAATTCTAAAATAAAAGGAGAAGACTATTCAATTACAACAACAAGCGATAGTGACGTTAAAGTAACATTTACTTATAAAGAAGATAAAAAATATGATTGGACAGTTGATAGTGAGACTGGTTCTATAACAGGACCAACTCTTCAAGTAACTGATTAAAAAATATTAAATATAAAAATCAAAGATAAAATTAAGCCATACGCACACTAAGTGTGTATGGCTAAAATTTAAAAAGGAAAAAGTTATGGAAACATTTTTTTACACAATAATATTTATAATAGGCACTTTTTTTGGAAGCTTCTATACACTTGCTGTATATAGAATACCGAAAAGAGAAGATATATTATTAAAACATTCGTATTGTCCTAATTGTAATCATAAATTAGGCTTTTTAGATTTGTTTCCAATTTTTAGCTATATATTTTTAGGTGGTAAATGCAGATATTGTAAAGAAAAAATAAGACCAAGATATTTAATATTAGAAGTTTTATCTGGAATACTTTTCGTTGCGCTTGCCTATTTAATGGGGTTAAGTATAAAACATTTAGAAGTATTTAAAATTATAGAATATTGTTTTATGATTTTATATTTGACATTTATTATATTAATGATAGGAATAGATTTAGAAAACAAAAAAATTGATAAAGCTGTAAATATTTATGGAATTGTAATATCTATAATGTATATGCTATATCTATGCATAGTAGAAAAAGCTAATATATATAGATATAGTATATATTTAGTGTTATACATATTAATTTTAACATTAGATACAGTAACTTTAAAAAAATATGCAAAAAGTCCATATGTAAATGGAATTTTACTTAGTATAATCACAATGGCAATAATGACAGGAGAGTATATAACCATAAGTTCAATTATATACTCACTTTTAGTAATTGTTATGTATTTATTATTATACAAAATAAAAAACAAAAAAAAGAGAAAAAATGTAAAAATAGATATAAAAAAGTCAAAAGAAATGCCTATAGGATTTTATCTTGGAATATCTAATATTTTAGTTATATTGGTAGTACTTTTATATTTAAAATTAATGATATAGAAAAGTTTGATATAAATTTAATTTTATTAGTGATAAAGGAAGGAATGATTATAACTATGAAAAGCGAAAAAGGTTATACGGGAGTAGATATAGCAATTTCAATTGTTGTTATAACAATATTTATATCTCTTATAACTGTAATAACATATAGATTTAATAGTTCTACAAAAGAGATAGAACTAAAATCAGAAGCATTAGATATAGCAATAAATAAAATAGAAGAAATAAAATCTAAAGGTATTGAACAAGTAAACGAAGAAGGAAGAGAATTAAATGGCCATCAGGGATTTTATCAGAAAGTTGAAGTAACAGATGCTACAGATATTATAAATTTTGAAGATAATCAATTAAGAAAAGATAATTTAGTAAAAAAAGCTATAGTGACAATATCATATAAATTTAAAAACAAAGAAGAAAAAATTGAATTATCAACAATATTAGTAAAGGAGTTTTAAAATGAAGGATCAAAAAGGTATAACACTTATATCATTAACTATATATATAATTTCACTAACATTTATAATAGCAATTCTAGCAACAGTTACTACCTTTTTCTATAAAAATGTAAAGGATACGCAAAACGATATAGAGCCACTTACAGAATTTACAAGTTTTAATAGTTATTTTTCACAAGATATAAATAATTCAAATATAAAACTTCAAGATATAGGTGAAAAGACAATAGAAGGACAAAATAATGAATATGAATATATTACACTAAATAACGTTAATTTAGAAAATGAAGATAGTATGAAATATATAAAATATATTTATGTTGAAAATGATAAATCAATTTATAGAGATATCGGTAAAGATGAAGATGAAAACAGAGCAACAATGAAGATTTGTAGAGGAGTCGAAAATTGTAAATTTTCACAAGAATTAATTGAAAATAACAAAATTAAGGTTAATATAGAAATAACAATTGGAGACAAAAATCAAACATACTCATATACTTTAAATAATTAAATAATTAGAGAAGTTTTTATGAAAGGAAGAAAACTTATGGAAATGAAAAAAAGACAACCTATAGGTGTTGAATTAGTAAAAAGAGGAATTGTAAATGAAGAAGATATAGAAAAAGCATTAAATTATCAAAAACAACATCCAAATAAAAAACTAGGAGATATTTTATATATATTAAATGCAGCTGATCCAGATAAATTAATAGAAGCAATAGGAGAGATTATAGGAATAAAAGGAATTATACTAAATAGTAGAACAATAAAATTAAAATTAACAGATTATATATCCTTAGATGTTGCAAAGAAAAATAAAGCGATACCATTTGAAGTTTATTCAGGAAGAATAAAAGTGTGTTTTGCTAATACAGTAAATACAAAATCAATGGATTCGATAAGGTTATTATTATTAAACAAAGGTTTAATAATGGATAGCTATATAACTTTTGAAAGCGATATAGATCGAATTTTAAAATCTTTGGAAGGAAGTGCAACAAGAAATTTAAATGTTGCTGGAAGTGATACAGCAACAAATTTGGTAGACAGTATAATAAAAACAGGTATGGAAAGACGTGCAAGTGATATTCATATTGAACCAATGAAGGATAAATTAAGAGTTAGATACAGAATAGATGGAGAATTGTTTACAGCAGCTAATATAAGTAAAGAAAAGCAAACTCAAATTATAGGGAGATTAAAAGCGATATCTAATATGCATCAAGAAAAACAAGAATCACAAGATGGAAGAATACTACTTTATGATGATTATAATATTCGTGTATCTTCACAACCAAATATCTATGGAGAAAAATTTGTTTTAAGATTATTGAAAAAGAATGCTGATATAAGAAATATATTTGAATTAGGATTTCCAGGAACAGAAGATGATCTAAAGAGAAGTATAAACAAAAAAAATAGTATTACTATTATTGCTGCACCTACAGGAGAAGGTAAAACTACTTCTCTATACAGTATAATAGATTATCTAAATAGATCAGAAATTAATATAACAACAATAGAAGATCCTGTAGAAATAAGAATAGAGGGATTAAATCAAATAGAAATAGATAATAAATCATCATTCTCAAGTGCATTAAGAACAGTTTTAAGACAAGATCCTGACGTAATATTAGTGGGAGAGATAAGAGATTATGAAACAGGAGAAATAGCAATACAAGCTGGACAAACAGGTCATTATGTATTATCTACAATTCATACAATAGATAGTGTAGAAGTGATAACAAGATTAAGAAAAATGGGTATTTCAGATTATGATATATCAAGTACTTTAGCTACGTCAATATCACAAAGATTAGTAAGAAAACTTTGCCCAGAATGTAAAAAAGGAAGAGATTTTACTAAAGAAGAAAAAGAAATAATCGAATCAATAGGAGAAAAATATAATGTTGATTTTGATCTAAATATAAAAACCTATGATGCAGTGGGATGTAAACATTGTAATAATACAGGATATTATGACAGAATAGGAATTTTTGAAGTAATGGATATAACAGATGAAATAAAAACACAAATCGTAAACGGTAAATCAAGTATGGAAATAAGAGACGAAGCATTAAAACAAGGATATAAGCCATTAGTTGTAGATGGAATAAATAAAGTATTAAAGGGACTTACTACTTTAGATGAATTAAATAAAAAATTATTGATTTTCTAAATATTTAAGGAGGAAAATAAATTATGAATTTAAATGAGATGTTAGATGAAGCTATGAGAGTAGATGCCTCAGATGTTCATTTGATATGTGGAAATAAGCCAATGCTTAGAATTGCAAGAGATCTAGTTCCAATAGAAGGAAGTGAAGTATTGACAGTTGATGATATGAATGAAATATATGATCAATTAGTAAAAGGTAATGTGGATAAAGATGATGTATTTAATAGGACAAGAAAATTAGATATGTCATATGTTCATAGAGATATTCGTTTAAGAGTAAATATATCTTTATCAGATGATATACCAATATGTACAATGAGATTAATAAAAAATGAATTACCGCCATATGAATCATTAGGTGTACCTGATATTGTTAGAAGAATGACATATCAAACACATGGATTAATACTAGTTACTGGTAAAACAAACTCAGGTAAAACTACTACCTTAAATTCGTTAATAGATTATATTAATGAAAATCAAAATAAAAAAATATTAACATTAGAAAATCCAGTAGAATATAAACATCACTCTAAAAAATCTTTAATTGTTCAAAAAGAAATTGGACAGGGAAAGGATAGTTTAACATTTAGTGATGGTGTAAAAAATTCATTAAGAGAAGACTGTGATATTCTTGTAATAGGAGAAATTCGTGATAAAACAACTATGGATGCAGCAATAGAGATGGCAGAATCAGGACATTTGGTAATAGGAACACTTCATACAAAATCATGCGCTGAAACAATAGATAGAATGATAAACTTCTATGAAATCAGAGATCAAGAATCAATAAAATACTTATTATCGGCTTTATTAAAATTAGTAGTTTCACAAAGATTACTAAAAGGAACAGATGGAAAATTAGTATTAATTCCAGAAGTAATGGTTGTTGATAATATAGTTTCAGGTATAATTAGAAAAGAAAAATTAAGTGTATCTGAAATAGAAGACGCTATACAAAGTAATTCGGAAAAAGGAAGTATTGGATTAATAAATTCTTTAGCAGAATTATTTGTACAAGATAAAATTACATTAGACCAAGCAAAATCTCAACTAGAAGAAAAAAATATTGAAGTTTTAAATAGAACAATTATGCAATTAAAAATAAAAAAAGGAAATAATCCTTAAAGAAAGGAGGAAAATGAATGCCTACCTATATGTATAAAGCTATGACTAAGTCTGGACAGATTGTAAAAAATAGGGTAGAGGCTAATAGTAGACAATCATTGATAAAGATGCTAAAAAATAATAAACTATTACCAATATCTATAGAACAATTAGCATATAGATCTAGAAATGCACAAAGAAAACGCAAAAAAAACGTAACAGATATTCAAGAAATCATGAAAAATGTTAATACAACACAATTGGGAGAAAAGAAGAAAAATTTAACTACTAAAGAAAGAATAAATTTATATTTAGCAAGAACAGAAAGAATAACTCAAAGAGATATAGTTGTATTTACCCAAAATTTTTATTTATTAAAAAAGGCTAATTTTAATAATATACATGCACTAAGTACATTGATTGAAAGCACAGAAAACTTATCCTTTAGAGGGGTGTTAGAAGATATACTGGCAGGTGTAGAAGCGGGAGAATCTATGTATACAACAATGGAATATTATTCTAATATATTTCCATATATATATATAAATATGATAAAGGTTGGAGAATTATCAGGGTCTTTAACAAATTCATTAGAACAAGCTGTAAAATATTTAGATGATACACAAGCAATGCATAGAAAATTAAAAGCAATATTAATTCCAAACATTATACAATTTGTATTATTAATTGTAATGTTATTTGTAGGTACATTAATAGCAATACCAGCAATACAACAAGTTTTTGAAGAATTAGGAACGCAAGAAACACTTCCAACAATCACGCTATGGTTTCAAGGTTTTCTAAATGGATTAATAAAATATTGGTATTTACCAACAACTAGTATATTTATAGTAATAGCAGGAATATTGTTTTATATTCATACACCAAGAGGAAAATATAATTTTCACTATTTTAAATATAAAATGCCAATATTTGGAGAGTTAATATTTGCAATAGACTTTTCAAGATTAATGAAAGCAATGTTATTAAACTTAAAGAATGGAATGAGAATTCAAGATGCTTTAGATGTAAGTAAAAATGTTGTACAAAATTATGTTATGCTATCTATGATAGAAACTTCTCTAAATAATATAATAACGGGATCATCATGGATAGAACCATTTGAAAAATCTGGATTAGCAAGCTCTATGATAACTGAGATGTTAAAAATAGGTATGCAAACAGATTTAACTGAGATGATGGAAAAATTAGTTGAATATATGGAAATTGATATAGATAATATATTAAACAAAATTATGAAGGCTTTACCTCAAATAGTTTATGCTATCGTTGGAGCAGTATTAATTTTCTTTGTATTAGTTGTATTAGTACCATGTATTCAAGTTTATATGGGAAATTTCTTATTCTCAGCATATGGAGTATAAATCTTATAAAATTATGGAAATCTTTAGATTATCTAGAGATTTCCATTTGTTGAATTTAAAGGAAGGAAAATAAAATGAAAATAGGAATTGATATAGGTGGAAGCCATATAGCAATAGGAGTTGTAAACAAAAATGGAATAATTGTGGAAAAAATAGAAAAAAGGTTAACTATAACTGAAAAACTAAATATAAAACAAACTATTCAAAATTATATTATCTTAAATTCTTTAGAGTTTATTAAAAAATATAAAATAGAATCAATCGGAATAGCAATGCCAGGAATAACTATTAATGAAATTATTTTGTTTTCAGGAAATGTTGGAATTAAAAATTATAATTTGATTGAAAAATTAAAAGAAAAAATAGATTTACCAATTACAATAAAAAATGATGCAAAATGTGCCGCAATAGCAGAAAATACATATGGAGCACTAAAAGGATATGACAGAAGTGTTTTTTTATCACTTGGAACTGGAATTGGTGGAGCAGTTTTTGAAAAAGGAACATTATTAACAACAGGAGATATGGCAGGATATGAATTTGGACATATGGTTATACAAAAAAATGGTATAGAATGTACTTGTGGTAGAAAAGGCTGTTTTGAAAGATATGCATCAATGAAGACTTTTAAAAATAATTTGAGGAAGGTATTAGAATTAGATGATACTACTAAAGGAGAAGAACTATTAAAAATAATAAGAGATATAAAACTAGGAGATAAAAATTATGAACAGGTAAAAAATACCATAGAAGAATTCATTGAAAATCTAAGCATAGGATTAGTAAATTTAATTAATATATTTAATCCGCAGGCAATAGTTATTGGTGGGAGTTTTGTTTATTTTGAAGATATATTTTTAGAAAAATTAGAAAAAAGAGTAAAAATAGAAAAACCAATAAATGCTAAAGTAAAAGATTTTGTAATAAAAACTGCATTATTAGGAAATGATGCAGGAATTATTGGAGCAACATTGTAAATTAAAAAAATAATTAATTATAAAAAGGTATAGAGAATTATCTCTATACCTTTATAAAAAGATTCAAATTATAAAATTATTTACAGTTTTGAATTTGAATTATTGAACCCGCATAAATTAAATTTGGATTTGAAATATTATTTAATTTAGCGATTTCATCTACAGTATCTCCATGTTCAAGTGCAAGTTTACTCAAGGTATCTCCATTTTTGATTTTGTATAAGATTTTACCACAAGAATGATTTGCAACACTTACTAAATCAATTGAAGATGACTTTATTATTAATTGTTGACCAGGATATATCAAATTAGGATTTTTAATAACTGGGTTTAGAGCTATGATGCTAGATACAGTGGTTCCATATTGCAAAGCAATTCTACTTAAATAATCTCCCTTTTTTACATTATAAATTATAGAACCAGAAGATGAATTTGAATTAGTTGAATTAGTTTGTATCATAAATTGCTGGCCAGGATATATTAAATTAGGATTTTTAATAACTGGGTTTAAAGCTACGATGTTAGATACAGTGGTTCCATATTGCAAAGCGATGTTACTTAAAGTATCTCCTCTCTTTACAGTATAGGTAATTATATTTGATGTGTTACCTTCAGAATTGTTTGGAATATCAAGATTAGGGATAGTAATATTGGAAGATAAGAAAATTCCGTTAGTAAATTGATTCCTATCAACATATCCGAGATATTCCATTAACAGTTCCTGTACTAGTATATTGCCATCCAACCCACGTAGCCCATTTACCATTACTACTAGGATTACGTACTAAATAGTTTGCAACCCAAAGAGGATATTTAGTCAACTGAGCACTAAAAATTGCTCTAGCTGAATAAGCATTACTATAAATAACAGGTGTAGAGTTAGTAGTATTTTCTAAAGTTTCTAAAAAAGCTTTTGATATATTGTTAATTTCTGTTACAGATAAATTACCAAAGTTTTCAAAGTCCATAGCAAGTCTGCAGTCTACCTGTTTTCCACTAATAACTTTAGCAAAAAATAGAGCCTGTTCTCTAGCTTGAACAACGGTTCTTGCCGTTACATAGTGATAGAATCCTATTTTTAGTCCATTTGCTTTTGCTTTTTGATAGTTTGTTTCAAGATAAGGATCAATAAAGTTTCTGCCTTCACTGGATTTTATATATACGACGTCAACACCATAATTTTTAACGGCTGTAAAATTAATATTTCTTTGCCAATTACTTACGTCAATTCCTTGGTAAATTTGATTACTCGAAGGACCAAAAGCAAGACTTGGAACATAAGAAAAAGAGATAAAAAATATTAAAAAAACAAGTGCAGTACTTTTTATAATATGTTTGTATTTCATAAAAAATCTCCTTTCTTTAAAATTGATAGAGAAATTCTTTATATAATATGCAAAAAAATGCTATTTGGATATAAATATAAGAAGTAAAAAAACATAAAAAATATTTAAAAATGTAAAATAATAATAATTAAAACGAAAAAAGAAAATAAAATTAGTTTGTTTTAAAAATTATTAAATAATATGTGATATAATCTATAAAAAAGAGAATAAAAAATAAAAAATGTTTACTATTAGGAAATAGAAGACGTTAAACTGTTCTTTCAGAACAAATTGAAAAATACTTTGTATTATACTTAATTGAGAACTATCTATATCAGAAGCGGTAACAAAATCAAATGAAAAATATTTAATATGAAATCCTTTTAATAAATAATTTAATAAAAGAGATTTAGAACTTTTTTAATACTTTCAAATTATGAAATAAATTTAATTGTACTTGCATGCTACTTAAGAAATGAAAGAATCCAAAATCCATTTTATAAGTTATAAATATGGTGAAGAAAAAAGTCAATATATGTGCTTGAATATATTTATTTTTGAAGACTATATTTAACAATATATAGAATAAATGTATATATATTTAGAGAAAATGTTAGAATATGTTTAGCAAGACAAGTAACAGTGTATGTTGATTTTGTAGCAAAATACCGTATACGGGAGTAGATGCAGCAGTATTAGGATATTCAAAAGAATTGAAGATTCTATACGAAATAGTATTTATAGGAATGACATTCATACAAAACATTAAAAAAAACAAAAAATAGTTCCAATAGATGATTCAAGAGTAAGATGAAATAATTTAACAAAAATAGTAAAGTCTTTTAAAAGAAAAGGAGAAAAGGAGTAATGATTAAAAATATAATATTTGATTGTGGTGAAGTTTTAATAAAATTTGACCCTCTATATATTGTTAATAATATAGTTCCAGAGATTAAGGAGAAAAGTGTATTAAAAAAAGAAATATTTGAAACAGAAGTATGGCAACTTTTAGATAAAGGAGTTATTACTAATGAAGAAGCTTATAATACCATATGCGAAAGATTACCTGTGAGTTTACATGTTTGTTGTAAAAATATACTAGACAATTGGTATAAATATTTAGATAAAATTATAGAAAACATAGATTTAATGAAAAAGCTTAAAAATAATAATTATAACATTTTTATATTATCAAATTTTAATAGTGATTATTATAAAATGAAAGAAAATATTGAAATAGGTAATTTAATATCTGGAGAAATTGTGTCTTCAGAAGAAAAATGCTTAAAACCAGATAAACAAATTTATTTGAAATTATTTAATAAATATAATTTAGATCCAAGAGAGTCTTACTTTATTGATGATAAGCAAGAGAATATAGAAACAGCAAATCAATTAGGAATGAAAGGATTTATTTTTAAAGAAAATATAGAAGATCTAAAAAAAGATTTAGAGACTAATGGTATTAATATATAGATATTTATTTAAAAGAGAAGACTTTTAAATAAATTTAATTAAAATACTTGCAATTAATGTGAAAATTTGATACAATAATGTGCGTATTAATCACACAAAGAGAGTTTTAAGGGAAGTGCCAATAAAATTGGTCCTAAAAAACGAAGAACTTTGTGGAAGAAATAACAAAAAAGGGAGGAATTAAAAATGGCAGTAGTTGCAATGAAACAATTACTAGAAGCAGGTGTTCACTTTGGACATCAAACAAGAAGATGGGATCCTAAAATGGCTGAATATATTTTTCAAGCTAGAAATGGAATTCACATCATAGATTTACAAAAAACATCAAAAAAATTAGATGAAGCATATAGCTTTATTAAGGAACAAGCAGAAGAAGGAAAAAAAGTTTTATTTGTTGGAACAAAAAAACAAGCACAAGAATGTATGAAAGAAGCAGCATTAAAATGTGGAATGTTTTATATTGATCAAAGATGGCTAGGAGGAATGCTAACAAACTTTGATACGATTCAAAAAAGAATTCAAAGATTAAAAGACTTAGAAGCTATGGAAGAAGATGGCACATTTGATATATTACCTAAAAAAGAAGTAATTCTATTAAAGAAAGAAAAGGAAAAATTAGAAAGAAATCTTGGTGGAATTAAAGAAATGAATGAATTACCAGGAGTTATATTTTTAGTAGATCCTAAAAAAGAAAGAATTGCTATATTAGAAGCTAAAAAATTAGGAATTCCAGTTGTTGGTTTAGTGGATACAAACTGTAATCCAGAAGAATTAGATTATCCAATACCAGGAAATGACGATGCAATTCGTGCTGTTAAATTAATAGCCGATGTAATGGCAAATGCAGTTATTGAGGGTAAACAAGGAGAAAGCCTTGAAGAAGAAGTAGAAGTAGAAGAATCTACATCTGAAGAAGAATCAATTGAAGAAGTAGTTGCGGAAGAAGTAGCTTCTGAAGAAACAGAAAGTGAAGAATAATTAAGTAAAGAAGAGTAGAGCTTTTCTGCTCTGTTCTTCTTTTATTTTTATAATACAATATATTAATTAAGGAGGAAATTTTAATGGTTACAGCTAGTCAAGTAAAAGATTTAAGAGAAAAAACAGGTGCAGGGATGATGGATTGCAAAAAAGTTTTAACAGAAACAGATGGAGATATGGAAAAGGCAATCGAATTATTACGTGAAAGAGGAATTGCAAAAGCTGCTAAAAAATCTGGAAGAGTTGCAGCAGAAGGATTGGTAGAAGCATATGTTTCAGAAAATGGAAAAGTAGGAGCCGTAGTAGAAATAAACTCAGAAACAGATTTTGTTGCTAAAAATGAAGAATTTAAAAATTTTGTTATGAATGTTGCAAAACAAGTAGTTGAAAAAAATCCAAAAGATGTAAATGAACTATTAGAACAAGATTCAATCGAAATACCAGGAAAGACCGTAAATGAAGTATTAGTAGAAAAAATTGCAACAATTGGAGAGAACATGAACATTAGAAGATTTGCAAGATTTGAAGCTGAAGGATTAGTTGAGAAATATATACATGGAGATGGAAAAATTGCAGTTTTAGTTAATATGAAAAAAGGAACTAAAGAAGTTGCAAAAGATGTATGTATGCAAATTGCAGCAGCAAGACCTGAATACTTAAATGAAGCATCAGTTCCAGCTGAAAGAATAGAAAAAGAAAAAGAGATCTTAAAAGCACAAACAATGAATGAAGGAAAACCAGAAGCAATAGCAGAAAAAATTGTAGAAGGAAGAATTGGAAAATTCTTTAGTGAAATTTGTTTAGTAGATCAAGCTTTCGTTAAAGATCCAAATAAAAAGGTTTCTCAATTATTAAAAGAAACTGATAGTGAATTGGTTGAATTTGCAAGATTTGAAAAAGGTGAAGGAATAGAAAAGAAAGAAGAAAATTTTGCAGAAGAAGTTATGAATCAATTAAAAAAATAATTATAAATACCGAGTTTTGAATAATCAAGATTCGGTTTTTATTTATAAAAATTTTAGGTAATAAATATTGAAAAAATATTAATTAAAAGAAAAAATCAGAAAATAAATATAATTTCAACAAAAAGATGTCCTTGATATTATCAAAGGACACCTTTTTGTTAGGTTAGCTCTTTTTCAAATCATAATTCATTACATCATAAGAAAAATGTATCTCAAATACAGGTTCTTCATCTTTTCTCAGCCCTTTGCTAATAACAAGATTGTTAAATTCAAGAAGTTCTTTTTCCAACTGGGGATTACTTTTTACTGCTACCCCAAAGTTACATCCAATAAAATTATCTAAGAAGTCATTTATAAAATATTTTTTTGCTTCTATAACCTGTGCGGGTTTGACCTTATTATTTTGGATAGCATCATCAGTCAATACTAAACTTGCTCTTCCTACATACTCAGAACGTATTTCATCCATAAGTTTAATAGCAAATCCACTAGATGAAATAAATACATTTTCGTCAATGTACTTGGAATATAGTCTAATAATTTGCAATAAAATATCACTTAAGTTAGTAATGCATTTAAATGCTGACTGATTATTCATTATTATTTTGCTTAGTCCATTAAATTCGCCGTACCACTCAGAAGGAAAAGAAAATATTCTATTATTTATAGGATGTAATGAAAGATAACCACCGTCATCAATATAAAATTGATTGACAAATGGCTCATTCGAAAAAAGTTTTTTCTCTATTAGCCTTGGAATGTAGTAGAACCCATTTTTTGTAGCAATTTCCTTTGATGTTATTTTCCGAAAATTTGCGTTTGATGTCTCAATTTTATGGGACTTTGAAATGAAAAGATTTGAAAAAATTTCACTAATCATAAAAACTCCTCCTTACAATTGTTATATGAGAATAATTTAATAAATGCTATTTATGTTGCATAGCTACGAATATAATTTTATTTTATCAAAAAAGTTGAAAAAATGCAAGTAAAACAAGTTTTATGACTATATACTTATAATGAAATAAATATAGTGTTGAAAATACTTTATGTAAATTTTTTAAACTTTAACAAATTATATATTTTCATATTTTTTATTTAAAGTTAATAATTTATGCTTTGTTTTTCCTTGTCATGGCTTTTTCTAGTATTGTATTTAAAAACAGAAAAATTATAGTAATTTATAATTTTTACTTTAATAGAGTAAACTGTTTAAAAAAATAAAAAATCTTTAAAAAGTACTGTATTTTTTTTTAATATATGATACAATAAGCCTAATAAAATAAAAAGGAGTGAAATAATGGCCGAACTAAAATATAAAAGAGTACTTTTAAAGTTAAGTGGAGAAGCATTAGCAGGAAAACAAAAGACAGGAGTAGATGTAGAAACAGTAGGGAAAATATGTGATAAGGTAAAGAAAATAGTAGAAATGGGAGTTCAAGTAGCAATAGTTGTAGGTGGAGGAAATTTTTGGAGAGGTAGAAATGGACATCAAATGGAAAGAACGACAGCAGATTATATGGGAATGCTTGCAACTGCTATGAATGGATTAGCGTTACAAGATGCATTAGAAGCAAGAGGAATTTTTTCAAGAGTACAAACTGCAATAGAAATGAGAGAAATAGCTGAACCATATATACAAAGAAAAGCAGAAAAACATTTAGGAAAAGGAAGAGTTGTTATATTTGCATGTGGTACAGGACATCCTTATTTTACAACAGATACAGCAGCAGTTTTAAGAGCAACAGAAATAAATGCAGAAATAATATTACTTGGGAAGTCAGTAGATGCAGTTTATTCATCAGATCCAGAAATAGATAAAACGGCAACAAAATATGAAGAGATTTCGTATATGGAGGTTTTAGAAAAGGATTTAAAAGTTATGGATTCTACTGCTACAGCAATGTGTAGAGATAATAATATGCCATTATTAGTGTTTGGAATAAAAGACCCAGAAAATATAGTAAGAGCAGTAAAAGGAGAGAAAATAGGAACACTAGTAAAATAAATAATAAAAAGTTAAAAATTAAATATTGTATAAATACTTTAAAATTAAAGGAGGAATTTGAAAAATGGATTATACAAGTTTAAAAGAAAAGATGGAAAAAACAATAAGTGTCTATAGTGAAAAACTATCAGAAGTACGAGCTGGTCGTGCTAATCCAGCAATATTAAATAAAGTTAAAATAGATTATTATGGTACACCAACACCAATTAATCAAGTTGCAGGTATTTCTGTTCCTGAAGCTAGATTAATTGTTATTCAACCATGGGATGTAAGTGTTTTAAAAGAAATTGAAAAAGCAATATTAGCATCTGATATAGGAATCAACCCAAATAATGATGGAAAAGTAATAAGACTAGCCTTTCCTGAATTAAATGAAGAAAGAAGAAAAGAATTAGTAAAAGATATTAGAAAAATAGCAGAAGAGGCAAAAGTTGCTATTCGTTCAATTAGAAGAGATGGAATAGATAAAGTAAAACAAGAACAAAAAGATGGAACAATAACAGAGGACGAATTAAAGCAAGCAGAAAATGAGATTCAAAAAATAACAGATAAAAATATAGAAGAAATAGATAAAATATTAGAAACAAAAGAAAAAGAAATTATGTCAGTATAACTTTAAGGAGTAATTTATGGAGTTTAAGGAACAATTAAAAAAATATCAAGAAATAATAAATAGGGAATTAGATAAATATTTAAGAAAAGACGAAGTTCCAGAAAAAATATTAAATAATTCAATGGAATACAGCCTTATGGCGGGAGGAAAACGCATAAGGCCAATTCTTATTATGGCAACATATAAAATTTTTAAAAATGATATAGAAAATTGTATACCTTATGCAGTTGCTATTGAAATGATACATAATTTTTCTTTAATACATGATGATTTACCAGGAATAGATAATGATGATTTTAGACATGGCAAACCAACAAATCATAAACAGTTTAATGAAGCAACTGCAATTTTAGCAGGTGATGGTTTATTGAATCAAGCATATATCGTAATTAGTGAAGACTTAAAACAATCTAATAAACAAGAGTTAGAAAGTAAAATAAATGTATTTAATGAATTTTCACATGCAGTAGATAGAATGATTATAGGAGAATATGTAGATACAGAATATGAAGGGAAAAAAATATCTAATGAGTATTTAGAATATATTCATAAAAATAAGACAGGTGCACTTTTAAGATTATGTGCTAGAATCGGAGCAATGATAGCAAATGCTAAT
Organism: uncultured Clostridia bacterium; assembly: GCA_947629085.1. Classification (GTDB taxonomy): domain Bacteria; phylum Bacillota; class Clostridia; order TANB77; family CAG-508; genus CAG-269. Next base: position 16,099 of record CANRCM010000001.1, on the reverse strand, counting down.
AATGAAGATTTAAACAGAGTAACATCTTATGCAGAAAAGATAGGTCTAGCTTTCCAAGTAAAAGATGATATATTATCCGAAGAGGGGAATGAAAAAATATTAGGAAAACCAGTAGGTAATGATAAGAAATTGAAAAAATGTACATATGTTTCTAAATATGGATTAGAAGGTGCTAAAGAAATTTTAGAAAAAATAACAAAAGAAGCGATAGAAGAAATAAATATATATGGTAAAGATGCAGAATTTTTAAAACAGTTAGCTATATATATAAAAGATAGAAATAAATAAAATGCTTAAAGGGGAATAAGTAATGAATTTTGACAAAGATAATATGCCAAAACATATTGCAATTATTATGGATGGTAATAGAAGATGGGCTAAAAAGCAAGGAAAACCAGCAAGTTTCGGACATAAAGAAGGAGCTAAAACATTAGAAAAAATAATAAGATATGCAAATAAAATAGGTCTTAAACATATTACAGTCTATGCATTTTCAACAGAAAATTGGAAAAGAACAGAAGAAGAAGTAAAAGCATTAATGATGTTACTTCAAACTTATTTGGATGAATATTCTAAAAGGGCAGATACAGAAAATATAAAAGTAAAAATATTAGGTGATATAGCAGCTTTATCAGAGGGAATGCAAAAAAGTATAAATAAATGTATGAAAAGAACAGAAAATAATACGGGCATGACTTTTAATATTGCACTAAATTATGGTGGAAGAAATGAAATAATAAAAGCAATAAAACAAATATCAAAAGAAGTAAAAGAAAATAAGATTGAATTGAAAGATATAACAGAAGATTTGGTTTCAAATAATTTATATACAAAAGGACAGCCAGATCCGGATTTAATAATTAGAACAAGTGGAGAATTACGTTTAAGCAATTTCTTACCATGGCAATTGGTATATTCAGAATTTTTGTTTATTGATAAAAATTGGCCTGATTTTAATGAAGAAGATTTAGATAATGCTATTTTAGAATATCAAAAGAGAACAAGAAAATTTGGGGCAAATTAAAATAAGCTAATGATAAATTTTCTATTAGAGAAAGGAAAAATAATATGGATGTAAAAAGATTAACTTCAGGGTTATTAGGATTTCCATTAGTGTTAATAGTATTATTAATGGGAAATAAAATATTAGTAGATGTTGCATTATCTATAATTGCATTACTTGCAATGAATGAATATTTTAATGCAGTGCGAAAAGTATCAAATCCGGTTAGATGGATAGGATACGCCAGTTGCTTTAGTATAGCTATTATACATATAGTACCACCAGAAGCATTAAATATGGTAGTAATACTAGCAGTTCCAACTATTTTAATGATATTATTTGTACAAGTGATTGCAACAGATATGAAAATATCATTTAAAGATATAGCATATACATTTATAGGAATATTTTATGTTGTATTTTTCATAATGTTTGTCGCATTTATAGATGGTATGAAAGATGGAAAAATATTGATTTGGTATGCACTTTTTGCGGCATGGGGAACTGATATATTTGCATATATAGTAGGGAAATATTTTGGAAAACATAAATTTAGTAAAGTAAGTCCTAAAAAATCAATAGAGGGATGTATAGGAGGAACAATTGGTGCAGTAATATTAATATTACTTTATACTTATGTAGCAAATACGTATTGGGAAATGAATTATTCTTATTTACAGATAGGATTAATAGGAATTGTATTAAGTTTAATAGGGCAAATTGGAGATTTTTCTGCATCAACTATAAAAAGATTTGTTGATATAAAAGATTATAGTAATTTAATTCCAGGGCATGGAGGAATGCTAGATAGAATTGATAGTTTGATATTTTTAGCACCATTTGCATACGCATTATTTACAATTTTATAATTAGGAGGAAAAAAGTTGATTTCTTTTATAATTTCAGCAATAAAAATATTATTTCTATTGGGTTTTTTAATTTTTATTCATGAACTTGGCCATTTTACAGCTGCAAAACTTTGTAAAGTAACTGTAAATGAATTTTCAATTGGATTTGGACCAATAATATTAAAAAGACAAGGAAAACAAACTAAATATTCACTAAGATTAATACCTCTAGGTGGATTTGTAAGTATGCAAGGAGAGGAAGAAAGGTCAGAAGAAGAAGGCTCTTTTTCTAAAGCTAGTATTCCAAAAAGAATTGCAATAGTAGTAGCAGGGGCAAGTGTAAATATAATATTTGCTGTAATTATTTATTTTATATTAGTAGCAACTTCAGGACCATATGTTACAAATGAAGTTATAAATACAATAGATGGATATCCTGCACAAGAAATAGGAATACAACCAGGAGACAAAATCATACAAATAAATGAGGAAAAGATAAATAATTTATACGATTTAAATAAAATTTTACAAAAAAACAATAATGAAATAAAAGTAATAATTGAAAGAGAAGGAAATATAAAGGAATATTTAGTAACAGCTAAAGGAGAAGAAGAAAATGGATATACTATTTTCTATTTAGGAGTGAATTTAAAAACAGCAGAAGATACATTTATAAATAGATGTATAAACGGATTCATAAATACAAAAGAGTTTACATTATCACTTGTTGATAATATAAAACAACTATTTACAGGTAATGTTGGAGTAGACCAAATGATGGGACCTGTAGGAATTTCAGAGGTTGTATCTAAAACAGAAGGTATAAGGGAATTCATTTATATGATGGCTTTAATTTCTATGTCATTAGGTGTAACTAATCTTTTACCAATTCCAGCATTGGATGGTGGAAAAATATTAATATTAATTATAGAAGCAATAAGAAGAAAACCAATGAATGAAAAAACAGAAATTAATATACAACTGATAGGATTTTCAATATTAATAGCATTATCCTTATATATAACTTATAACGATATAACTAGAATTTTATAAAATATAATTGTTTATTAAATATAAAAAGCACAGAATAAATGAAAATGAAGAATAATAATTTTAAATTATTATTCTTTGTTTATTTATATAATAAAAACTAATAATATAGTTTTTTACAAATTCCTTTGAGAATTTTTCATCTTCAGAATTTAAATTTTCAAGAAAAAAATTTAAAAGTTAAATTACAATTTTGTTAAAAGATATATTATTCAAATCAGATAAAAATTAAATATCATTGACAACATACTCGGGTAATCTTAGAGTTATTACTAATACCGATATGATTTATAATAAACCGGAAATTTATTATTGCCATTTATAATAATATAAAATATTAAAAAATTACTTGTTAAATTCTAATAATTAGTATAAAATAAAAAAGTAAAAACAAAAGTAAAAAGAGGGTATGAGAATGCAAAAAACAGTACAATCTATAACTCTTGCTACTCTAGAGAGAGAGAGAGAGAGAGAGAGAGAGAGAGAGAGAGCTATAATTTAGTAAGAGGAATAAAAAATATAAATAAAGACAAGACTAAAGCCTATAAAAAGTAAAAAAGAAATAGGCTTAGTCTTGCTTTTTTGCGCTTAAGCATTTTACATACCGAAAATAAAAGGAGGAATAAAAAGATGAAAAAAGGAACTAAAGGAATAACTTTAATAGCACTTGTTATAACCATTATTGTTATTCTGATACTAGCAGGAGTTACACTTATGTCATTAACTGGTGATAATGGGTTGTTAAGTAAATCACAAGATGCAACTAATAAACATTTAGAGGAAGAAATAAAAGAGCAAATAGAATTAGCACTTATAGATTATCAATCAACACGAACTAAAAATATAGATTATACATTTAAGCAGGCAATTGAAAAACAGCATATCAATTATAGTGAATTTTCAGGTAATGATGAAGAAGGATATAAAATAATTGTAACATTAAAAAATAACAAAGAAAAATTATATAAGGTAGATTTAGAAGGATTGATTGAGTGTACGGATATAAAATGGAAAAAACTTGACGATGGAACAATAACAGATGGTAATATTGAATTAAAAGTGGGAGATTATATATTATATGATCAAACTAAAGATAAAAATGGTAATGATGTTGAAATACAAAGTTATACATCATATTCAGAAAGTAATATGAGTCCAAAGAAAAATAATGGAAGAACAAGTGGATATACAGAAGATCAAACATTTAATGAAAATGAATATTCAGGTGGTTGGAGATTATTAGATGTAGAATATGGTAGTTTAAAGTTAATATCAGAAAATTCAGTAGGAAATTATACATTAAGAGGAAAAAATGGATATATTTACGGAGTAGAAGAATTAAATAAAATAGGAAGTATATATGGACAAGGAAAATGGGCTGAAAAAGGAAGATGTGTCAATACAAATGATATAAATAAAATTACAGGATATGATCCTAATAAAACGGGAAATGAAAATCCCTATGGAAAAGGGGGATTAGGAGAATATGGAAAAAAAGTAACATATTATTGGAAGGGAGATAGTTATCCATATTATCAATCAGAAAATGACACTAAAGGAAGTTTAGAAGTTTCTCATGGCAGTTTTTATTATTATGATGGTAATAGTTGGAAAAATTCAATAAAATCACAAAATGCAACAGATACAGAAATAGGAAGAGAAGCTATAACAACATTAAAAAATAGTTATTACTGGTATATACCATATACATTAACTACAGGCAGTGGACCAATAAAAGGTATAACAACGACAAGTGATGAATATAAATTATTATTTTCAGATAAATACTGGCTTGCAAATAATTATATTAATTCTGTCGGCACTGTGGTATCATATGGATTATTTAATGTAAATGCATTTGGAAATGGCTATTGCTTAAATAATAATAATAATACTTATTTAATGAGTTCAATTAATAGAGTTGGTAGTATTAGCTTTTATGTAAGACCTGTAATAGAATTGTTACCGGATATTAACATAAAAAAGGATGGAACTCATAATGGAAGTACTATAGAAAGTGCTTGTTTAATTGAATAACTAATTAAGCGTAATTAAATTAATTAAAAATCTCTCGTATAAAAGAGAGATTTTTGATTTGGTTCTTAAAGAAGTTTTTTATAATATATTTTTTTGGGATTTTAAAGAAAATATACTTAGCTAAATATAAAAGTAAAAAAATAATACTATTTATATTTTATTACTAAATTAGAGAATAATTATACAAAAATTTTAATTATTATTAATATAAATATAATATAAAATAATTTTTAAAAACATTTGACAAAAAGAGTGATTTAATAGATAATATATATGTCAATATATCAAAAGAAAATACTTAAAAATACAAAGGAGGAATTATTAAAATGTACGTTTTTAATAGAATTACTGTTAATCCACAATTACCAAAAAGAATTGAAAAATTATCAGAAATTTCAAACAATTTATGGTGGTCATGGAACACAGAATTTTTAAGTTTATTAAAACAAATGGATGGAGATTTATGGGAAGAATCAAATAAAAATCCAGTTAAATTTTTAAAACATATATCGCAAGAAAAATTAGAAGAAAAATCTAAAGACATAAATTTCTTAAAAGAATATGATAAAGTTGTAGCAAATTTTGATGGGTATATGAATAGTAAAAATACATGGTTTTCTAGAAAATATCCTGAAAATAAAAAAGATTTAATTGCATATTTTTCAGCTGAATATGGAATAGATGAAACTATACCAACTTATTCTGGTGGGCTTGGGATTCTATCAAGTGATCATTTGAAATCTGCAAGTGATTTAGGGATACCTCTAGTAGCAGTAGGGCTATTATACAAAAACGGATATTTTAATCAAAAAATTAATGGAAATGGAGATCAAGAAACAGAATATAAAAATATAGATTTATATGATTTACCAATAAATTCAGTAAAAGACAGTAAAGGAGAAGATTTAACGATATATGTTAAATTTCCTAAAAGAAGATTATATCTAAAAGTTTGGCAAGTAAATATTGGTAGAGTTACTTTATATTTACTAGATTCTGATATAGAAAGAAATAATGAAGAAGATAGAGATGTTACACTAAGATTATATGGCGGAGATCAAGAAATGAGAATTCGTCAAGAAATAGTTTTAGGAATGGCCGGAGTTAATTTATTAAAAACCTTAGAATTGAATCCAACTGTATATCATATGAATGAGGGACATTCTGCTTTTCTAAATCTAGAAATAATTAAGAATATAATAAAAGAGAAACAAGTGTCTTTTGAAGTTGCAAAAGATATTGCAAGTTCAAAAACTGTATTTACAACACATACACCAGTACCTGCAGGTAATGATATATTTCCATTGGATTTAGTAAGAAAGTATTTTAAAGATTTTTGGCCAAGACTTGGTTTGTCAGAAGAAGAGTTTTTAAAATTAGGAATGAAACCATGCAAAGAATTAGATAATGGATTTAATATGGGAATTTTAGCACTTAAGATTGCAGGAAAGAAAAATGGAGTAAGTAAATTACATGGAGCGGTATCTAGAGAATTATTTGGAGAAATATGGCCAAATATTGCGTCAAATGAATCACCAATAGATTATGTTACAAATGGCATACATACATGTTCATGGCTTGCACCTAAAATGAAAGAATTATACAATAAATACTTAATACCATTTTGGCAAGATTCAATGTACAAAAATCAAGTATGGGAAAAAATTAACAATATACCAAATGATAAATTATGGCAAGTGCATCAAGAAAGAAAAGAAAAGTTATTGAAATTAGTAAGCAAATCAACAACTGAAAGATTAAGAAGATCAGGATATAACTATGAAGAAATAAATGAAATCATTGCAAAATTAGATCCAAATGCTTTAACAATAGGATTTGCAAGAAGATTTGCAACTTATAAAAGGGCAACATTAATATTTAAAGATTTAGAAAGAATAACACAAATTCTAAATAATAATGATAGACCAGTTCAACTAATATTTGCAGGTAAGGCACATCCAGCAGATAAAGAAGGTCAAGACTTGATAAGATATATTCATCAAATATCGATGATGCCACAATTCAAAGGAAAGATATTCTTAATAGAAAATTATAATATAGCAATGTCACGATATTTAGTAAGCGGTGTAGATGTTTGGTTAAATAATCCAAGAAGACCAATGGAAGCTTCTGGAACAAGTGGACAAAAAGCAGCTGTTAATGGAGTTATAAATTTCAGTGTTTTAGATGGATGGTGGGCAGAAGGATATACTCAAACTAACGGATGGACAATTGGTACAAATGCTGAATATGAATCATATGAAGCACAAGATCAAGCAGATAGTCAAAGTATGTACAGAACATTAGAAGAAAAGATAATACCGGCATATTATGATAAAGATGATAATGGAATATCTAAAAAATGGCTTGAAATTATGAAAGAGTCTATAATAACAACAGGAGGAAAATATAGTACATCAAGAATGTTAGTTGATTATACAAATAACTTATATATACCACTTTGTAAATTAACAAAGAAATATTACCAAGATATTGATAATGTTGCAGCATTTAATTCATGGAAAAAAGATATATATATGAATTGGAAAGATATAAAAATTACTCAAGTAGATAATCTAGATAATATTACTATGGATGCAGGAAATAATATAGAAGTATCATGTGAGGTAGAATTACCAAATATAAGTGTTGAAAATGTTACGGTAGAAGCATATTATGGAAAAATTTTAGACAATGGAGTTGTTGAAAATGTAAGTATAATTCCAATGACATTAACAGATTCAAATGAAGAGTCAAAAAAATATTATTTTACAGCAAAAATAGAATTAACAACTGGTGGTAATTATGGTTATACATTTAGAGTTATTCCAAAACACCCAATGTTGCTAGATTCTGCAAATTTAGATTTAATAAAGTGGATAACAAAATAGAAATAATATAAATTAAGATACACATAAATATTAAAAAATCTAATATTTGTGTGTATTTTACTATATATAAATATATAGTAAAAATTTTATAATTCGGATAAATATTATATAATAACAATACTTGAATGTGATAATAATAAAATAGTGAGATTATTTTTAAATTTATAAAACAAAATCTAAAAATAACTTTATATTAAAAAGATTTGTTTAACGGCAAGTCTTTTTTGATATATGTTAACAGTTTATTTTTTTTTTCATAATATAATAAGGGAGGTATAGAAAAATATATAAACAATAATTATTAAATATTTTTGTGATAATATTTTTCATAATAAAAGAAAGGAATTTAATAAAATGCAATTAACTTTAGGACTATTAATTCCATTTTTAGGAACAACATTAGGATCTGCAATGGTCTTCCTAATGAAAAAAGAAATAAACAAAAAAGTAGAAAAAGTATTATTAGGATTTGCAGCAGGAATAATGATTGCTGCATCTGTATGGTCTTTAATTATACCATCTATAGAAATGGCAAAAGAGCAAAACATAATTGCATGGATTCCAGCAACTGTTGGATTTTTATTAGGTATTTTATTTTTATTAGTACTAGATCATTTAATTCCACATTTAAATATGCATGGTAATAATGAAGAAGGAATAAAAGCAAAATTAAAGAAAACAACAATGAGAGTGTTTGCGGTAACACTACATAATATTCCAGAAGGAATGGCAGTAGGTGTTGCATTTGCAGGAGCTTTAGTTGGAAATTCAGGAATAACAATGGAAGCTGCAATTTCATTAGCTATTGGTATTGCAATTCAAAATTTTCCAGAGGGTGCAATTATTTCAATGCCATTGAAAAGTGATGGAATATCAAAAGCAAAATCGTTTTTATATGGAGTACTATCTGGAGTAGTAGAACCAATAGGAGCTATTATAACAATAATACTTACTCAAGCTGTTGTACCAATACTTCCATACTTGTTATCATTTGCAGCAGGAGCAATGATTTATGTTGTAGCTGAAGAATTAATACCAGAATCTCAAACAGGAAAACATTCTGATATTGGAACATTGGGCTTAGCAATAGGATTTATTATTATGATGATTTTAGATGTTGCATTAGGATAAAATACGAATTGTCATATTATAAAAAATATAATATAAAAATAATACATAGACTTAAAAATATCTATGTATTATTTTTATATCAATTTTAAAAGTAAATATGTTTATTAAATATATAAAATTAAAGAATTGCTCCTAAAAGTAAAATACCTATATTATTTTTATAAATTTCATCAAATTGAGAAATCGGGAGAGGATTTTTACCAATACCAGCTTCAATAGTAAATCCTGGTAAATTATAATTTTGAATAAACCAATCTTTATAACCAGCAAAACTAGAATTATAAGGTACATTTTCTAAAGTATATCCGCTAACATTTGCAAAACTAGTTCCAATTTCATATCCACCTGGAGGATTAATATCCTGAAAATTCCAATAGATTTCTTTACCTTGAGTGTGATATGCAATTACCAATCTAAAATTATGTGAAAGAGTGAAATTATAAACTGCTAATGCTTCTCGTTCGGTTAAAGGACCGATATCCAACAAAATCTCGAGGAGCAGGAGAAGTAAATCCTTGAGAATATTTAATTTGTTTTGCTTGATTCCACCCGGCAGGGAATTGTAAATTTAAATCCACACCATTAAAATTTGCTTTCCATCCATCTGGAAATTTAATATTAGGATAGTTATTTGCTATACTTTTGAATGACTTATAAATATTACTATTCATATTAAAATTGCCGAGTTACTAAATTGACACCATCTGGATTTACCATTGGCATGATATAAATAGAAGTATTACGAAATAAATTTCTAATATTGTAACCAAGCAAATTATAATTATTTGTATAAGCAATACAATAATCTTCTATAAATTTCATTAGTATAACAGATGTAATCCACTCATTTGCATGAAAAGAACCAGAATAGAAAACTTCTCTAGAGCCATATCCAAGTCTAATGACAGGAAGAGATTTACCAAGTATACTATAACCTACAGTTTGCATCTGAATAAAAGGATAATAGATATGTAATTGATAAATATTAGACATCATGATTTCATAAGTATAATTAATATTTGTTTGAACAATTGCCATAAAATCACCTAACATATACTATTAAAAAAAACAAAAAGTGTGAATGTATTATTATAAAATATAATTTTGACAAAAGATAAATAGTATGTTACAATAGAAACAAGATTTAGGAGTTTACCTAGAAATGATAAATTTCAAGCGGTAAAGAACAATTTATAAAAATTGTTTACACGAAGTAAGATATTAAAAGTCTTGCAAAGGAGTCTTAAAGATTCTTTTTGCAAGGCTTATTTTTATAAAAGGAGGGTAATAAAAATGTCTAATTTTAAAAAAACAAGTACAGTATTAATAAGAAAAGCGAAGAAAGAAGATGTAAATCAAATTATGCTATTATTAGATCAGGTTTTAAAAATACATATATACATACGACCAGATATTTTTAAAGAAAAGAAAAAAGATGTAATAAAAAAAGAAGCATTAAATATGATAGAAGATAAAGAAAAAATAACATTAGTATTAGAAAAAAATGACAAGATATTAGGAATTATTGTTTTAAAAGTAAAAAAGGTAAAAAATCATGTTAATTTAAAAGATTCAAAAGTTTTATGGGTAGATGAATTGTGTGTAAGTGAGAAGAGTAGACAAAAAGGAATAGGAAAACAACTTATAAATAAAGCAATTGAAATAGCAAAAGATTTACATTGTGTAAGATTAGAATTAAATTGTTGGGAATTAAATGATGAAGCAATTAAATTTTATAAAAAGCAAGAAATGCAAACGCAAAGAAGAATTATGGAAATAAAAATATGAAAGGAGTTAAAAGGTATGAAATATTTTAAAAAATTAATAGGAGAAAGAATATATTTATCACCAAGAAATAGTGAAGATGTAGAAAAATTTACAGAATGGTTAAATGATTTTGAAACAACTGATTATTTAGGAAGAAGTGGAATCATTACTACATTAGCAGGAGAAAAACAATATTTAGAAAAAAGTAATAGTCAAGAAGCAATATTTGTTATAGTAATTATAGGAGAAGATAAAATGATAGGAACTGTATCTTTAGAAAATATTGATAAAATAAATAGAACAGCAACTTTAGGAATTTTTATAGGAGATAAAAAATATAGAGGAAAAGGATATGGAGTAGAAGCAATAAGATTAATATTAGAGTATGGATTTAAATATATGAATTTATATAATATAAAATTGGATTTAATAGAGTTTAATACTAGAGCATTAAAATGCTATGAAAAATGTGGATTTAAAGAATATGGAAGGAGAAGGAAGTGTAAGTTTATAAATGGTAAATATTATGATACTATACTAATGGATATTTTAGTAGATGAATTTAAAGGGGATTTTATTAAAAATAAAAACATAATATAAATATTATTAATAAAAATTGCAAAGTCTTATGATATTTTTATAAGACTTTGCATAATAATTTATATAATAAAAAGAGTTTTTAAGAATTAGTAGTAAATTTTTGTTTTACTTGATCTATTTTAGTTTGTTCAACATTTTCAGTTTTATACCATCCTTTTTCAGACATTAGGTTATATAACTTATTCTGAATATCTAAAGATTCATTTAAGGCACATTTAAATGCTGAATGAACTTCTGCTGTTGTTGATTCAATAGTTCCATGTAAATATAAATCACAAACGCCTTTTATAATTAATAATTCTTTTTCCATTAGATCCTTATCTTCCATAGCATCCTCCTTATAATAAATTTAAAAATTTGTTAAAAATTTCGTTATGTTTTGATTCTAATTGTTGTACATAAGTAGAAAGATTTACATCTTTTAATTGCTCTGATGTAGTTTTACTACATGTTTTCATAAAGTTTTCGTGTCCTAAAGCATCCTCTACATATAAAAGTTCTTTACTTGTCATTTATTATCACCACCTAAAGATAATATTTCCCAAAAATTTTAATTTATACTAAAAAACAAAAATTAAAGAAAACTAAAGTTATATTTCAACAATGATTATTAGGTTTGTTATGATTTATATTATATTTATTCTATAAATATAAAATTTTAAAAATTAAAAAGTGTAAACTATTAACTAGCTTACACTTTAAACAATATTTTTATCATTTACAAATATTGTTTAGTACAGACTTGAGTTGAAGAATTCCTTCAGACTGTTCTTGTATAATAGATTTAGCAACGTAATCTAATTTTGGATTAATATTATATTTTAATAAATTTTTGCACATTGCAATTGCACCTTCATGATGAGGAATCATCTCATTTACAAAATTTAAATTAATATTATTACATTTAGGTGCAGTATTCATTCTATTTATCATTTTATGAACAATAGAAAAGTATCTTATTCTATAATTATAAATATCTTTCATGGAATTATCATATAAATTATTATCTTCTTTTAAAATTAATTTCATTTGTTTTACTCCTCTTGTTTGCATTTCTATAATATTATTAGCAATTTTTATAAGAGGTTCATAATCAGTGTATTTTAAAAGATTTTCACACATATAAATTGCAGCTTCATGATGAGGAATCATACATTCTATAAAATATATTGTTATATTGTTTTGAGGATTAGTACACAACATTTTATGTGCCATATTAGATAATATTGTATTAAATGTAAATAAGTAATTTTTAACATTTATTTTTGAAAAACATTGCATTAAAATTCACTCCTTTCCATAATATATAATATTTAAAAATTGTTAAAATGCCACATCATCTGTTATTAAATAATATAAGAAAAGATTATGAGATAATTGCAATGTAAAACAATTCTTGATCATAGTTATATGAAAACGTTATAATAATATATACTAAAATTGGAAACTGATAGTATTGATAAATTATTATATATATAGTATAATAAAAGAGACATGGGGATGTAATGGTTTCGACATAGTGCTAGAAATATAAATAGCAAGTAGTGGATTCTCGTTGGCCACTATAAAAACGAGAAATTAAAATTAAACGCTGATAAACAAGAATTAGCATTAGCTGCCTAGATGTAGCTACACTTTATTTTAATATGCCCACGTATTTTAATAAAGTGTAATAATTAGTGGGAAACGAAGCTACTTTTGCTTTGTAAGTAGGGGGTAATAAAAAGCTATATTATTATTTATCCTGTTTGTCGGAGAAATAATAATGAATGAAAAAGATAGACTAAACTTGTAGAATTTTATATGGAAAGTATTATGGACAGGAGTTCGATTCTCCTCATCTCCACCAATTAAAATAAAATAGCTTGAAATAAATGGTTACATAGATTGAAAATTGAGTGTACACGCTCTGTACATGCTTAATTAAAATAAAAAATTAAAAGACTCGTATTTGAATTAGAAAAGAAACAATTAAGATCAAAATTTTTAATTGTTTCTTTTTATGTGATTTTATAATTGATCGTTATATACATACTTTGGACAGATTTTAAATTCACTAAGATATCGTAGTTGACTTTAATATATAATTATGTTATACTTTTTATGTCACACTAGGTCAAATCAATGAGGCTAAGCATTGATACAATCTTTACTAAAATTAGGAGGGATTTTTAATGGCAAAAATGATTGAAAAAGACGAGCATGGATGCAAGTTTTTATTTCGAGGTTGCAAAGGTATAAGTGCTAATTTTAGTGTGCATGTAATTGATGGAGAATTAACTTATGTAAGTCACTGGGGTGAACGTTCGAGATATTCTCATGATATTGAAAAACACCCTAATTGGAAACATGCTGTAGAATTACTTGATGCCTTTGCTGAATACAATCCAAGTGAATTTTTTGATATTGCTAAACTATTAAATCCAAGTAGTCGTGGATATAAAGTTGTAAAAAGTGTAGCTGAAAAGCGAATTGCTAATTGTGAATCAGAAATTTCAAAGATTATGGAAGAAGAAAATTTTTGGAGAAGGTTTCTTTAATTTTTTATTATCTTAGCCAAATTCAAAGCAGGGAAAATTCTAAAAATCCCTGCTTTGATATAGTTAGTGAAATAAAAATATATTAGCATAATATCACCCGCTAGGGTGATCACCTTGCTAAAAACATAGTCTAGTATTACCTATGTTTTGTAACAAGATTCTTAAAAATATTGGGAGAGTAAGAATAGAAAAATGTTACAGCACTTGTAACAAATGTAGCAAATATTGAAAATAAAATATAAAATATTAAAATTTTAAGACAAACATTGCTTTTAGAAAGTCTTTTGTGATAGAATATAAAAGGTAATTCAAATACGTGCCTTATATAAGGAGGTTATAAAATGCCGATATATAAGGTTGGAAATACAAAAAAAGATGGGTTACAAAAATATCATGTGCATATAAATTATGTAGCAGATAATGGACAAAAAAGGCAAATTACACGTTTTGTTTATGGAATAGATGTGGCAAAAAATTTAGAAAAACAATTAGAAAATGAAATTAAAGTACAACAAGAAATACCCATAAAGAAAATGACAGTTAAACAATTATTTGATGAGTACATATCTATAAAAAAATATGAGGTTAGAGAAATAACACTTGAAAAATCTAATAGAATAATTAAACGCTATATATTACCTATTATTAAAGATGTGCGAATAGATAAATTGTCAACACGAGTTTTACAAGATCGGAAAATATCTATGGAAAAAAGAAATTTAGCATTAACAAATAAAAGTAATGTATATACAGAACTCCGAACAATGTTAAATTATGCAGTTAGAATGGAATATATACAAAAACATCAATTAGTAAAAGTACGGAAATTTCAAAGATGCTTTAGCTACTAAAAAAGAAATTAACTTTTATACGCCAGAAGAATTTAAAAAGTACATTGAAACAGCAAGAAAACAAGCATTACAAAAACAATTAAAAGAAAACAACATGTATGAATGGAATTTTTATGTGTTTTTTAATATTGCTTATTATCTGGGTTAAGAAAAGGAGAAATACACGCTTTGCGTTGGACTGATATTAACAATAACTATTTAATTGTAAAGCATAGTATAACACAAAAATTAAAAAATAAGTGTGATGTAGAAACGCCACCTAAAAATAAATCTTCTATAAGAACTCTACAAATACCATTACCATTAATTAAAATATTAAAAGAACATAAAAAAAGACAAATGAAAATACATAATTTTAGTGAAGATAGTAGAATTTTAGGCGACGGAAAATGTGTAAGATACACTGCTTTACAACAAAAAAACATTCTTTATTCTAAATTAGCAAAAGTAAAAACAATAAAAATTGTTCTCCTCATCTCCACCAAAATACGATATGCGGGTATAATTTAATGGTAGAATGCAATGCTTCCGACCTTGTTGTGCGAGTTCGATTCTCGCTACCCGCTCCATTGACGAATCTGTTCGAACTTTTTCGGACATTGATATATAGAAATCAATCAAAAGATTGGTTTTTTTGTTGTTACAAAGAAATCATCCTAAAGGAAGGATGGTGTGAGATGATTACTATAATCAAAAAGGAATATTTATTTCAAATTATATTGAACAATTAACAAAATTTTTTAATAGTGGAATTTTTGATGTTTATGCTCCTATTGAAGTAGATGGAGAAGAAAAATATATAAGAACAAGTGTCAATATAAATGATAAACAATTAGATGATTATATGAAAAGATTAAACAAAGAATTTGAAGTAGAATATTATGAATTATTTTCAAAAAATAAAAACAAAAATGAAAAAGAAATTGAATTAAAATTGAACAAAGAAAAACAAAAATTGATTAGATTAGTTGCAGTAAAAATTGATAAAAATTTTTCAAATAATAAAAAAGAAAATTATAAAATTGGTGCAATAATAAGTAAAGAAAAGTGAAAAAATTAACAGGAAAAATTTTGCTTGAAATAATTTTTGTACACCCACTGGTACTCTATCAAGCAATGAATTTTTCCTCCCTAGTCAAAATTCGGCTTATGGGAAAAGTCCCAAATCCCTTCATAAAATAACGAAAAAAATAGTAAAAAAAGACAATACAGAAATACCAACAAGTATAGAAATTTTTTGTTATTTGTAGTATAATTTTGTTGAATTATATACAAAGGGTGATAAAGAAATGAAAGAATTTATTTCGATTCTTATAAGTTTTATATTTATGAGTATAGCAGATAGTATAGATTCAGCATTCAATAATTTAATTAGTATTGA